>JADFPU010000027.1 GCA_022562175.1 Pseudomonadota bacterium
ATGATTGAATTGGATGGCAGCGACACCAAGCAAAACCTGGGAGCTAATGCCATCCTTGCCGTGTCCATGGCTGTCGCGCGTACAGCAGCGAATGAAGAGAACGTACCGCTGTATCAATATCTTGGTGGGGATGGGCCTTTCGATATGCCCGTGCCGATGATGAATATTATCAATGGCGGCGCCCATGCAGACAACAGTGTTGATATACAGGAGTTTATGATCTTGCCGGTTGGGGCGGACAGTCTGACGGAAGCGGTGCGATACGGCGCTGAGGTATTTCATTCGCTTAAGGCTGTGCTAAATAAAAAAGGTCTCAGTACGGCTGTCGGCGATGAGGGTGGTTTTGCCCCTGATTTGAGCTCGAACGAACAAGCTATTGAAGTCATCCTGAAGGCGATAGACGATGCGGGTTACAAGGCGGGTGAAGATATTCTGCTGGGTCTGGATGTCGCCAGTTCTGAATTTTACCGTGACGGAAAATATGTACTGGCTTCCGAAAATAAACAGTTGAGCTCAGAAGAATTTCTGGATTATCTGTTACCATGGTTTGATAAATATCCAATCATCAGCATGGAAGACGGCATGGCGGAAGAAGACTGGCAGGGCTGGAAGATGATGACAGATAGTTTGACCGATAAGATTCAATTGGTGGGTGATGATCTGTTCGTGACCAATACCTCAATACTGAAGCGAGGCATAGACGAAAAGATTGCTAATTCGATCTTGATCAAAGTCAATCAGATCGGCTCCTTGACAGAGACACTTGCGGCGATTGATATGGCCAAGAAGGCAGGCTACGCCGTTGTTATTTCTCATCGTTCGGGCGAGACTGAAGACACGTTCATTGCGGATTTGGCGGTAGCGACATGTGCCGGACAGATCAAAACAGGATCATTGTCGCGATCAGACAGGGTCGCCAAGTATAATCGTCTTATGAAGATTGAAGCTGAACTTGGCGTAAATGCCAGTTATCCGGGACGAGAGGTGTTTAGTAATTTTTGATGAAGCTTACAGAAAACAGGCGTTAGTGATGGGGGATAAGGGTTTAATCGCTGCATTGCTTTAATAGTTGCCCTTAAGTCCCTGGTTCCTGAGTCATCATCCCCAACGAGTAGAAAATAGAGGTGCTTTAGTGAGGTTTATCACCATAGTGCTGCTGGTATTATTTGCATTGTTGCAATACAAACTATGGATAGGTAACACCAGTCTTACTGAAGTACACCATCTTGAACAGATAAAGTTAGCACAGATAGAAGAAAATAATCGTTTACAGGACAGAAATCAGTCGCTCTCAGCTGAAGTGCTGGATCTCAAACAGGGACTGGAAGCCGTAGAAGAACGTGCCAGAAGTGAAATGGGTATGATTAAATCGAACGAAACCTTCTTTCAAATCGTTAACAAGGGTTCTTCCAGTAACATACAAACTAATGAAGGTTTATGACAGCATCGCCTAAGTATTGGGTAATGATTCCTGCCGCAGGCACAGGGGCACGCATGCAAACAGAGTTGCCGAAGCAATATCTGAAGATCAGGGGTAAATGTATACTGGAATATGTGCTGGAACGCTTCTGTACACACCCAAAGATCGAGGCAGTTGTCGTTGCGCTGGCAGAAAATGATCCTTACTGGAAAGATTTAACGATGGCGACTCATGACAAAATCATCTGTACAACAGGCGGCACAGAAAGGTGTCACTCAGTCCTTAATGGTCTGAAAACCCTGTCTACGTATGCAGCGCCCGATGACTGGGTGCTGGTGCATGATGCGGCCCGTCCCTGTTTACACAGTAGCGATATTGATCACTTGCTTGATGAATTGGACGACCATCCTGTGGGTGGGCTGCTTGCGTTGCCAGTACGAGATACCATAAAGCGTTCTGATGCCGATGATCTGGTTTCGGAAACCGTCAACCGCGAAGGCTTGTGGCATGCCTTGACACCACAGATGTTTCGTCTGGGCAGTCTGCAACGAGCAATAACGACAGCGCTCAGCGAAAAATTGCTGGTTACTGATGAAGCGCAAGCGATGGAGCGGCTAGGCAACAAACCTGTACTGGTGCAAGGTCGCCCCGACAATATCAAGATCACACATCATAGCGATCTGGCTCTGGCTGAATTATTCCTGTCACAGCAAGAGGCCTCCTAATGAGAATTGGACATGGTTATGATGCGCATGAACTTGTAACGGATCGGCCTTTGATCCTGGGCGGAGTGAATATCCCTCATGACAAGGGTCTGGCTGCACATTCCGATGGGGATGCCGTCATTCATGCCCTGTGCGATGCACTGCTTGGCGCAGCCGCCCTGGGTGATATTGGTTCATACTTCCCGGATACCGATGCAAAATTCAAGAATATAGACAGCCGGCTATTGCTCCGGGATGTGACAAGTATGTTGCGGGATCAATCGTATACCGTCATTAATGCGGATCTCACTATCCTGGCACAGGCCCCCAGGATGTCATCATTCATATCGACTATGCGATCAAACCTTGCCGGTGACATGCAGGTAAATGTTTCAGCAATTAACATCAAAGCCACCACGACTGAGGGGATGGGTTTTATCGGCCGCAAAGAAGGCATCGCGGTACATGCCGTGACCCTGATCCAGTATATCGGCTAGCAGGTTTCCGGGCTTTCCGTTTATTCTCATACTATTGATTTTACTGCTAGACTTATCGTTACTGTAAGATAATTGTGTTGCCAACAGTAATGACAATTAAGCAGCACACCGAATAGTAATTTTAATGATCGGAAGGAGATAAACCGCTATGAACTCCGCATACTATCAAGAAGAGTTTTTAATCCGGAACTTCAAACAACTCGAGGTCCGCATAGAACCGGAAAGGAAAACAGTTTGGGTTTATATGAATCCTCAACCTCGTGCATGCTTTACCCCTGTATTATTAAGTGAAATATGTAAATTGCATGCCGTACTAAAATTGAATAATGGAAAATTACCTTGTTCAGGTGCACTTGTTGATATTGAATATTATGTGATTACATCTCGTCATCCGGTGTTTAGTTTTGGTGGTGATTTGGAACTCTTCCTGCAATATATTGATGCTGGAGATCCAGTTGGTCTCAAGAGTTATGCCAAGGCCTGTATTGATGCTTTTTATCCAAATAAATCAGGATTTGATTGCGGTATTACAACGATCGCACTGATCCACGGAAATGCATTGGGTGGAGGCTTTGAATGTGCATTATCAAATCATGTGATAGTTGCAGAACGCAATGTTGAAATGGGTTTGCCAGAGGTATTATTTAACCTGTTTCCCGGAATGGGGGCCTACCAATGTTTATCGCAACGTCTCAATCCAGCTATGGCAGAGAGAATGATGTTGAGTGGCCGTATGTATTCCGCTGAGGAATTATTTGACATGGGTGTTGTTGATATTCTTGCAGAAGAAGGTAGCGGTGAAGAAAGTGTTCTTTCATATATCAAGTCTTCGCGCAGGCACAGAAATAGTTACAAGGCCTTAGCCAGGGTCCGTCAACGCGTCGCACCTGTTGATTATGATGAATTGCTGGATATCTGTGATATCTGGGTTGAGGCAGCATTAAATCTGACTGACAAGGATAAAAGAATTATGCGACGTCTGGTTCGTAGTCAATCCCGATTTTCAAACGATGATTCCAGAGTATCATTCAAACAATTGCAAGCATCATAAAAATAACTATTTTAAAGTGCAGCCTTGTCGAGTTGCTCAAGATACGAGAGCAGGGCAGCTTGAGCCCGGATATATTCGGCATTGAGTTCTTCAATTGAACTGACCAATGAGTTCTCGTGTGTACTTGTTGAAAGTTTATAAATAATCGATGCAATTTCTGCCAGAGACACTGCACCAATGCTCTTGGCACTGCCTCTGATGGCATGCGCGTTGTCCTGTATGTCTACGAATTTTCCTGCCTGCAATGATTGCTCAATGGCCTGAATCAGGTCTTTGGTGTCTTTTAAAAATCCGTGAATCAAATCACTCATAAAATCCACGTCCTGGCTTAATGATGCAAGATTATTCAGTGTAAGCAAATCGATTGCAGGTTGCTGTTCGGGGCTAATGGAGGCCACCAGTTTTAAATTGAATTTGTTGGCGGTGGCCTGCCCGGCATGCGGGTTGTTTTTGTCTATCAATGAATAGATTGTATCCAGTAGTTTTTTTGTCTGAACCGGCTTTGTCAAGAAAGCATCAACACCTGCTTGTTTGGATTGCTTGATGGCATCGGTCGTAGCATTAGCGGTTAGCATAATGATTGGAATTCTGTCACGGCCGGTTTTCATGAAACGATAAATCTTTACTGTTTCAATTCCTCCCATTACCGGCATATACATATCCATGATGACGATGTCATAATCTTTCTTGTCGATACAATCCAGCACTTTTTCTCCATTATCCACGATGTCGACAGTATGCCCGGAATACTCAAGTATCTTCCGGATAACTTTCTGGTTGGTTGGATTGTCCTCGCCGACAAGAATATTCAGATGCGAATTTGTTGCTGAGTCGGACTGCAGGTCAACAAGAGCAGTGACATTATCATAATCATCCGTCTCAAGAGCAGTTGCGTGTAATATATTAAAGAGTAATCTTTTTTCCAGCGGTTTGTTTAGTACGCAAAAATATCCTGCAGCAAGCAGGCGCGTATGATTGTAAGAAGAATCATCCCCTATAAGAACGAGATTGGTGTGCTTGATATGAATATTGTCCGCTATCTGCTCTGCAAACGAGACAGCATCTATTTCCAGACTTCCATCATCAACCAGCACTATGCTATAGGGGGCATGGGTTTTAACCGCCGTAATGAGTATTTTTTTTACATCAGTACTGGTAGCGGCGTATTGCCAATCCAGGCCCCAGGTTGATAGATGTTGTTCAAGTGATTCATCCCTGGATCCGGAAAGGATCAGGATGCGGGGTTTATGGGATAACCAGTTGGATCGATATGTTTCGGTGCTTTCCTGTTGCCGCATAAATGTCAGTTTAAACCAGAAAGTACTGCCTTCATCAGCCTGACTGACGACACCCATTTCCCCTCCCATCAGTTCTACCAGATTACGGGCGATAGATGTACCCAGACCGGTGCCGCCATAGATCTGACTGATTGACTGATCAGCCTGGGTAAATTTGTCGAAAATCTGTTCCTGTACTTCTTCACGTATGCCAATACCGGTATCTATTACTTCAAACCGTAGATGTGCATACTGATGCTCGATATTAACAGTTGAAATATTGACTTCAATACCGCCCTGCTCGGTAAATTTGCTGGCATTACTGATGAGGTTGATCAGCACCTGGCGTAGATGTTGTTCATCGCCTACCAGATTATATGGTGTATCAGGTGTAATATGCAGATTGCAATTCAGTCCTTTCTTCTCTGCTAATGGGGCCATCATTTTTACAGTCGATTGCACTGTTGCATATAGATCGAAATCCCGTGCCTCTATTGTAGTTTTGCCGGCTTCAATTTTTGATATATCGAGTATGTTTTCAATCAGTGAAAGCAGTGTTTTAGCAGAGGCCTGAATGGTAGATACAAAATCACGTTGTTCTGTATCCAGTTTCGTTGCAGTGAGCAAATCACTCATGCCAATGACACCATTTAACGGTGTGCGTATCTCATGACTCATGTTGGCAAGAAACTGACTTTTGGCAAGGTTTGCAGCCTTGGCAGAGTCCATGGCATTGTGAAGTCTGGAAATGAGCATTGAAACATATCCAGAGAGGACTATCAGGGTCAATAATAATCCATAACCAAGTATCTTTTGTTCCTGCCAGTATTCATTGTTGCCTAATACAACCAGAAATCCGATAACACTGCATAACGCACTGACAAAAAGATACCTGTTGCCGTATCTGAAACCATTTCCAAATGTAACAAATAAATAAACGCCGAAAAGTGGTGCGCCAGTCTCACCGGTAGCAAGCATAGCGTAAGTACAGGCAGACATATCCAGGGTTAAACCTGTCAAGCGTCGAATGACATTCCTGCCCGTATCTAAATAAATCCATAAAAGTACGAAGAAACCAACGACTACATAAAGCGCGGAAATAAATATTATTTTGCTTTCAAAAGGTTGGTCGGTATTGATAAATAATATATAAGAGAGCCAGATCAGGCCGATAATAATTCTGACGTTGGCTTGCTCATACTCGGTATCCAGGTGATCCAGCACCTTTCCGTGAATCTTTTTTATAATTGGGGTCATATTACTTTCCGGAACAGGTGGTGCTTTGCTTTTTGTAGTTAACTATTTTTTGTGTTAGCCATTTCCACAGCGTGTTCCTGACAGGCAATAATCTCATCAAGCGTGTTAAACAGGGCATCAACACAATTTGGATCCAGTTGTCTGGTTTTCTGCCGGCTGATTTCTTCAAGTGTCGCCTCCACTGTCCAGGACTGCTTGTAAGGCCGGGTGCTGGTCAGTGCATCAAAAATGTCAGCAGTAGTGACGATTCGCGCCTCCATCGGTATATCCTCGCCATGAAGACCCGTTGGGTAGCCTTCGCCATTAAATCTTTCATGGTGATTCAGTGCAATAATCGCGCCCATCTTTAAATAGGGTGACGGACTGTCTTTAAGGATCTCGTGCCCTATGCTCGTATGGGTTTTCATTATATCCATTTCATCGGCATTCAAAGGGCCGGGCTTAAGTAATATTTTATCAGGAATCCCAATCTTGCCTATGTCATGCATGGGTGCAGCAATTTCTATAATCTCGCAGAAATCGGAACTCATGCCGAGTTCATCGGCGATGATTCGGGATATTTTGCTCATTCTGATCAGATGCATACCGGTGAGCCTGTCTTTAAATTCTCCTGCACGGGCAAGACGTAACAGGGTTTCTTTTTCTCTGGTATGGATTTCTTCAACAGCATCTTTCACCTGTGTTTCCAAAGAGTTGGCGCGGTTCCTGATAATCAACTGTTGTCGCCGCATGGTTAACAAATTTCGGCAGCGCACTTTACACTCGTAATGATCGACAGGTTTTGTCAGAAAATCGGTTGCTCCGGCTTCAAGTGCCTTATACATTACTGATTTATCTTCAATGACAGTAATAATAACTACCGGGACATCCTGGCATGAGGGGATAATGCGTATCCTGCGTGTAAATTCAACGCCATCAAGTTTCGGCATCTTGTAATCGACAATAATGAGATCAGGAGGGTTGGCTTCAGCGACTTCTAGTGCAGTCAAGGCATTATCAAATGTTTCGACCTTGATATTATCGCCTATGCTCTGTAATACGGTCTTGAAAATGATACGGCTGGTGAGTTGATCGTCGATAACCATTACCGTGGCAATCAATGGATGATTTTTTTTGTTATTTAATATGACAGCCATTTTTTTTAATTTAATTTATGACGGTATTTAAGAGAAGATACAGACCTCTGACAGGCTCCTAGCTTGGCGTAAGATTCCGTATCTATTGTATTATTGTTTCTTACATATTAGCTCAAATTTACACTTTAATTTAATCATTTCTTATATGCAGGTTTAAATTACATGTGGAAATAATTGTTATATATGACGAATTTCTACTATTACTATTATGTTAATCGTTTGATCAATACATAAATGGCACCGGTACCCCCGTCATTCGGACGCGCTGAACAGAAAGCCAGCACATCATCCCGCTGTTGCAGCCAGTGGTTTAATTCATTTTTCAGTACTGGTTTACCATGCCTGGATCCATGTCCCTTGCCATGAATGATGCGGACGCAACGTTTGTTTCTTGCCTTAATATAAGTTAAAAATTGTGACAGGGCATTTCTTGCCTCCACTACAGTCATGCCATGTAGATCCAGTTCAGCTTCTATACTGATTTGCCCACGGCGTAATTTCTGAAAATATTTGTTTTGAATGCCCGGACGTTTATAGTGAAGTTCATCACCTGTCTCTATGGTCCCGGGATCTAACGCTCCACTGTCCATTTCAAAGAGCACCATCCTTTCATCTGCCCGGGTTTGTAGCGGCATGGGTTTGGGCTTGTTTGAGCTGTGTACAACCTTGTTTTGTTGTATGGGTCGGACAGGACCAATTGCATTGCGAAACAAGTCTATGTCATCTTTGTTCAGTTTTGGGGTGTTTGACACGTATGCTTCCTGTCCTCACATAAGGTCTGCAAGACAACCGCCTGCAGTCATTATAATGTATTTGATTAAGCAAGCCAGTTTCTGGCATTTTGAAATAACCGCATCCAGGGACCGTCTTCATGTTGCCAGTCCTCTGCTATCCAGGAGTATTGTTTTTTCAGAAAGACCCGCTCCGGGTGTGGCATCATAATGGTGAAACGGCCATCATCATTACTGAAACCGGTCAGTCCCGCCGCGGAGCCATTGGGATTGGCCGGATAGCTGTCTGCGGGGTTAGCATAATTATCCACATAAAATAGTGTAGGGCATGCCTTTTTCGCATCCTCTGTATTGACAAAGCTTGTTCGACCTTCTCCATGCGCAACAACGATGGGCATTCTGGAGCCTGCCATACCGGCGAATAAAACAGAGGGGGAATCCATCACTTCCACCATCACCAGTCTTGATTCAAACTGTTCGGAGTGGTTACGCACGAAATCCGGCCAATGCATTGCGCCTGGTATTAATTCCCGCAGTTGCGACATCATTTGACAGCCGTTACAGACACCCAGGCCAAAGCTGTCCTGTCGTTCAAAAAATGCCTGAAACTCATCGCGAAGCTGGGGGTTAAACAATATAGACTTGGCCCAACCGCCTCCAGCACCGAGCACATCGCCATAAGAAAAGCCTCCACAGGCAGCCAGACCATGAAACTCCTGCAAGCTTATATCACCATGGATGAGGTCACTCATGTGAACATCGATACAATCAAAGCCGGCACGGTCAAACGCCGCAGCCATCTCAACCTGACCATTTACCCCTTGCTCTCTGAGAATAGCTATGCGTGGACGAGCGCCGGTATGCAGTGTGACTGCCTGCATAGCATAAGACACAGCGACCGACAGCCCCGGGTCATCATGCTCCAGCAAACGATCATATTCCTGTTGTGCGCAGACCGGATTATCACGCAGCATTTGCATATGAAAGGAGGTGGCCGACCAGTGTCGGTGCAGGTGCTGAATGTTCTCGTTATAGATGGTTGCACCGTTGTTATTAATCCTTATTTGCGCATCACGGTTTAATGTGCCGATGCTTAACAGTGCAGCTTTATCGACACCGGTATTGATGAAGCATTGTATGACCGCATCTTTATGTTCAACAGCTATCTGGATGACCGCGCCGGGTTCTTCGTTAAACAACATGGCGATGACATCATTCTCGTCTATATTTATATCTATGCCGCAACGACTGCTAAAGGCCATCTCGCAAAGCGTCACCAACAGCCCCCCATCGGAACGATCATGGTAAGCCTGGATATAATCCATTTCATTCAATAACTGAATGGCTGTAAAAAATGCCTGTAATTGCTGCGGCTGGTCCAGATCCGGCGTGATACTATCATTGCCTTTGAACACCTGGCACAGAGCCGAGCCGCCGAGTCGATTTTTGCCAAGACCGAGATCAATCAATAACAGGCAGCTATCGTCCATGCCCACCTGTAGTTGCGGCGTCAAGGTCTGGCGGATGTCTGCAACCGCTGCAAAGGCCGTGATGTTCAATGACAGGGGCGATGTAACCTGCTTTTCTTTGTCGGCATCTTGCCAGACAGTACTCATGGACAGGGAATCTTTGCCGACAGGGATACAAAGCTTTAAGGTACGGGCCAATTCGGACAACGCCTCAACGGTATCAAATAGCAGTGCATCTTCGCCGGGCTGTCCACAAGCCGCCATCCAGTTGGCCGACAAGGCGATGTCTTCGAGCTTGAGGATCCGTGCGGCACAGATATTGGTAATCGCCTCAGCGAGCGCCAGGCGGGCAGAAGCCGGTGCGTTTAACAAAGCGACCGGGGGTCTTTCACCGATAGCCATAGCCTCACCCGTGTAGCTGTCGTAACTACTGGCTGTTACTGCGCAGTCGGCCACCGGTGTTTGCCAGGGGCCAACCATCTGATCCCGCACCACAAGGCCGGAAACACTGCGATCACCGATGCTTATCAAAAATCGTTTGTCGGCGACTGTTGGTAGTTGCAAGACACGCGTGATCGCGTCTTCGAGTTCAATCTCTTGTGTCGCAAAAGAACGGTTGCCGGCTTTGCCATGTATAACATGACGAGACATCCTGGGTGGCTTGCCGAATAATACTGACAAGGGTATGTCGATGGGTGTATTTTGATGCAGGCTATCATTCAGTTTTAATTGACCGCTGTTATCTGCTTCACCAATCACTGCATACGGGGCGCGTTCTCTGCGACAGAGCTGTGCAAAGGTCTCGATGGCGTCAGCGGCTATTGCCAGCACATAACGTTCTTGTGATTCGTTACACCATATTTCCATCGGTGACATGCCAGGGTCATCATTGGGTATCTGTCGTAATTCAAATGATGCGCCACGATCACTATCGTTGACTAACTCCGGCATGGCATTGGATAAACCACCTGCGCCGACATCGTGAATAGAGATGATAGGGTTAGCTTCAGCCATGGCCCGGCAATGGTCGATGACTTCCTGGCAACGCCTCTGGATCTCGGGGTTATCCCGTTGTACGGAGGCGAAGTCCAGGTCTTCGGCACTTTTACCGGAGACTACGGAGGAGGCGGCGCCGCCACCGAGGCCGATCAACATGGCCGGTCCACCCAGCACAATCAGCTTGGCCCCGACCGGGATCCTTTGCTTGTGCACATCTGCATCGCGAATGACACCATAACCGCCAGCCAGCATGATAGGTTTGTGATAACCACGGATCGTACCTGTCTCGGTATCGGTTTGTTCAAATGTGCGAAAATAACCGCACAGGGCCGGGCGGCCAAACTCGTTATTATATGAAGCCGCACCGACAGGCCCTTGCAGCATAATATCCAGTGCTGACACGATTCGATCTGGTTTGCCGTTGTCTTCCTCCCAGACTTGAGGGAAACCGGGTATCTTCAGGTTGGAAACCGCAAAACCGCTAAGCCCTGCCTTGGGTTTACCACCCCTGCCGGTGGCGGCTTCATCACGTATTTCACCGCCTGCACCAGTGGCGGCGCCGGCATGTGGCGAAATCGCGGTTGGATGATTATGTGTTTCCACCTTCATCAGGATATGTACGTCTTCCTGTTGCAAGCGGTATACATGATTGTCTGCATCCGGGAAGAAGCGTGAGGCATTATAGCCACGCATCACTGCCGCGTTATCTTTGTAGGCAGACAGCACACGTCCCGGGTTAGCAGCATGGGTTTCACGGATCATGTCAAATAGTGACTTATCCTGTTGGTCTGAATCGATGCTCCAGTCAGCATTGAATATCTTGTGGCGGCAATGTTCGGAATTTGCCTGGGCAAACATCATCAATTCAACATCGCTGGGGTTACGTTGTAGTGTGCTGAAGGCATCGAATAGATATTCTATCTCATCGCCGGAAAGCGCCAGGCCCATAATATTATTCGCGTCATGCAGCGCCTGCCTACCTGTATTGATCATGTCTATGATGTTGAGTTGACCGGCTGCATGCGCTGCGAATAACAGTTCGGTGTCGTCAACATGGCCCAGTACGAACTGGGTCATACGGTCATGGATCAGTGTCCTGATTTCAGCTAGTTGCTCTTCGTTGGCAGTAAAATCATCTGCATAGCTTATTTGCCAGGCTGTACCACGCTCAAGCCTTTTCAATGCGCTCAGGCCGGAATTGTGGGCGATGTCGGTCGCCTTGCTGGCCCAGGGAGAGATGGTGCCGGGTCTCGGCATAACAATCAAACAGTCTTCAGGCCTGAGAGGGTCATCTGCTTGTGTACCGTAATGCAGCAGGCTTTGCAGCCGTTCTGTTTCGGATTCACTCAACTCTGCGTCAAGCAGAACAACATGGATAAATTCGGCCCGTACACTATTAATGTCAGCGCAAACCAGTTGCAGAGAGTGTAGGATTTTATCGATCCGGAAGTCTGACAGCGCGGTACAACCGGTAAATATCTGTATCAATATATTCAGTTCAGATTAGGATAGATTGTTTTCAGGCAGTTATTTATGGGTGAGTAGTTTACCTTATTTTTACAGTGAAGAGTGAATCGTCAATACTATTGATTGCTAGAATGTATTAGCAAAATACCAGTGATCAATAACGACTAGGCAATGACTACTGAATCTCCTCAACCTTGACAAACACTGAACGCTGTTCCTGTCCGTGTCTTCGAGTGCTGTGCAGAATACCCTTGTTGCTGTCATCGAAATCCTGCTCAACAGCACCGATCTGTATCCACTCACCTAACTGACCTCTGACAGTAGTTTCTATGTTTTGTATATCAAACACTGCACCTTGATGGGGATGGATACGTGATAATTGTGGTGAAACTGTCAAGGTAACATTATTGCCATTGAGTCTGGGGAGGACATAGAAACCGGAGGTGACATCACGGTACTCGATCGTATCATGGCTTACCACACCTGCATGTGTAACGAATGTTTGATGCTTGGCGACAGGTACTGATTGGCCGGTCTCGATAAATGCGGGCTGTCCCTCTAAGGTCTGCACACGAAAACTGTTTTTATCTTCAATATTCGAACGCGTGCTGTGGCTACGATAACTGATGTGGTTGCCGGCATCATCTTGCGTGGTAATCGTAATGCCTCGCTTGTTTTTCGTCCTGCCGGATGAATTGGCAATCGTGACGTCGCTGGTTGAATATCTACCAGACACGGAATGTTCGCGTTGGTTGATATTGCCATCAATGTCCTGTTTGACGGTAATCATCAGGCGCCGTGGCGCCTTATCAATGCTTTGCAACAAACGTTTAATTTCGTTGATATTGGCGGCTGTCGACTTGAGAATGAGCTGATTGTTCATGCCCGTTACAGTGCCACCTTTTACAACCAGTGGTTTGATGATAGCTATCAATTCATCTGCCGATCGATGCTTTAGAGGAATGACAACGAGTTGCAACTGCGCGGCATAGACAGAAGCGGCGCCAAACAGGATCAGACAGAAACAAACTCTGTTGATATGGCCTTTCATATATGTAGTTGTCTCATATTCGAATCAGTCGCTGATTTTTCCCATATATCATCAAATTTTTGCAGTAAATATCTAGATTGACGTTTGTCGTTAAAGTTTACGATACCCTCAAACCTTTCAGTATTTTTTCTGTGTACATAACCGGTGCTATCGGTAATAAACAGGGCTTCGTTAAAGTTGCTGTATTCCTGGTCGGGCTTGCGGAATTCGAAAAAGCTGCTCAATGTGCCAGCCAGATTCAGCAGGCGATGCCCTCGAGCAATAATCGCCTGCGGTTCAAACACGATTATCCTTAGCCTGGCATTACGGTTGGCGAGAATCATTTTTTTACAGGCCTCAACAAATTCTTCTGTGTCAAAAAATGGCGGGTCGAGTTCTCGACTGATAATTTCAATGGTCCGTTTGCATTGTTGAGCCATTTTAGTGATTGCAATGTGGTTCAACTTACGGTTATCTATCTGCACAGCATCATCTGTGCGTCCCAATTTATAATCTTCAAATATCTGCATGCTGTCT
The DNA here is from genome assembly GCA_022562175.1 of Pseudomonadota bacterium. Taxonomy (GTDB): domain Bacteria; phylum Pseudomonadota; class Gammaproteobacteria; order Eutrophobiales; family Eutrophobiaceae; genus B75T3L11. Next base: position 13,576 of record JADFPU010000027.1, read on the forward strand.
AGATTAATTTAGAGGCGATGTCACGAGCCTGTTGTGCCGCATTACCGGTATAGGAAGCTGGTGTCATATCGAGAAGATGCTGTTTTACTTCAGCAGGCAGATCCAGTGAAGAAATGAATTTGTGCAAACTGTGCCGGGTAATCGCCTTGTCTTGTGTCAGTGCCTTCAGTTTTTCATACGGTTGCTCGATGCTGTAACGGCGCATGACCGTCTGGATCGCCTCAGTCAGCACTTCCCAGGCATTATCAAGATCGCTGTTCAGCTTGTCCGGATTTGCCTCCAGTTTGCCAAGTCCCTTGATACATGAGTTGTATGCGATGATTGAATATGCAAAGCCGTTGCCGATATTACGTATTGTTGTTGAATCCGATAAATCGCGTTGCCAACGGGAAACAGGTAGCTTTTCGGCAAAATGTGACAATAAACTATTGGCGATGCCCAGATTGCCCTCTGCATTTTCAAAGTCTATAGGATTGACCTTGTGCGGCATGGTTGATGAGCCGATTTCACCGGTCACCGGCTTCTGAAAAAAATAACCCAGCGATATATAGGCCCATATATCCCGGCATAAATCCAGCAAGATGGTATTTATGCGGCACATGCAGTGAAAGTATTCCGCCATGTAATCATGTGATTCAATTTGTGTCGTATGCGGGTTCCATGTCAGTCCCAGCGATTCAACAAACTCTTTTGATATGGCCATCCAGTCAATTTCAGGGTAGGCGGCCAGGTGCGCATTAAAATTACCAACGGCACCGTTTAACTTGCCCATTATTTCTATATCATGCAGTTGTTTGGTCTGGCGTTGTAGGCGATGCACAAACACCGCTATTTCCTTTCCCAGGGTAGTTGGCGATGCAATCTGGCCGTGCGTCCTGGCAAGCATTGCGGTGCCGGCATATTTTTCTGATAGCCCGGTTAAAACTTCGATCACATTGTTAATGGCCGGTAGCAGCGATTGTGTTCGTGCATCGGTCAGCATCAATGCATGGCTGAGGTTATTAATATCTTCAGAGGTACAGGCAAAATGGAAAAATTCCGAGATTGCATGCAGTTCTTCATTGCCGGCTGTTTTTTCTTTCAGGAAATATTCGACGGCCTTGACATCATGGTTGGTTGTCTTCTCAATATCTTTTATATGTTGAGCGTTGTCCAGCGAAAAATTTTCAATAATTGAATCAAGAAACTGATTGGCGCTGATACTTAATGGCGAAATTTCTGTTATCGCCGTATTGGCTGCCAGGTTTTGCAGCCATTGGATCTCAACCAGCACACGATAACGTATTAATCCATATTCACTAAAGATATTACGAAGCTCCTGCGTGTTTGCTCCATAACGCCCATCGATCGGGGATACAGCTGTTAGATTATTTAATTCCATCGTCATATCGCTGTTTACATCAAGGTTTGTTCAAATCAAGGGCATGGGTTGGGCTGTGATGAATGTATTGCGTCAATCTCTTTTAGCAGTTGTTTGGGTAATTCTATATCTATACTGGCGATATTGCTCTTAAGTTGCTGCATTTGTGTGGCGCCGATTATTGTACTGCTAACGAATCCACGCGTATTCACAAAGGCCAGGGCCATCTGCACCGGGTCTAACGCATGGTCTCTTGCCAGTTTTACATACTTTTCAGTCACATTGCAGGCCAATTCGTTTGAATAACGACTAAAATGGCTGAACAAGGTCAATCTCGCGCCTTCAGGTTTCGCATTATGCAGATATTTACCGCTAAGACTGCCAAACGCGGTCGGTGAGTAAGCAAGCAGACTGACTTGCTCGCGATCAGAGAATTCAGCCAGGCCGACTTCAAACGTACGGTTGAGCAGATTGTAGGGGTTCTGGATACTGATAATTCTGGGCAAATTCTGTTGTTCAGCCAGTCGCAGGTGTGTCGACACGCCCCAGGGCGTTTCGTTCGATACGCCGACATGCCTGATCTTGCCGACTTTGATCAGATCCTGCATGACCGCAAGTGTTTCTTCGATAGGGGTGACGTCTTTGTCGGGGGCATGATAATAGCCAAGTTTGCCAAAGAAATTGGCATCCCGATCTGGCCAATGGGTCTGGTAGAGGTCTATGTAATCGGTTTGCAGGCGTTTCAAACTGGCATCGACAGCGGCCTCAATATTTTTCCTGTCCAGCGCGGTCTTGCCATCGCGGATATGTGACAGCCAGACAGCTGCACCGCTGACCTTACTGCTAATGATCAACTTGTCCCGATCGGTCCTTTTTTTTAACCAGTTACCGATGTACGTTTCTGTCAGGCCCTGTGTTTCGGCCTTTGACGGTGTTGGATACATTTCTGCTGCATCGATGAAATTTATCCCTTGATCAACGGCATAATCCAATTGTTCATGTGCCTCTGCCTCAGAATTTTGCTGGCCCCAGGTCATACTGCCCAGGCAGATCAGGCTGACATTGATATCGGTTTGTCCAAGTGGCCTGTATTTCACGCGTGTGTCCTGTTACTAATGTAAGGCGCCATGATAAAAGGAATCCGTGTCAATACAAGGGGTCAATGAATCAGAAATGCACTGCCAGCGGGCCTGGGCCTGGAGATTGCAACGAATAATTTACCGTCCCCAGACCCTAAGCCAAATCAGACAAACGCTGGGGCTTATGGTAACTTTCCGGGATCGACAATAGCGTTTAAATCAAGATAAACAAATAATGAAAGAAATCAGCATCAGTCAACCGGATGATTTTCATCTGCATTTAAGGGATGGGCCGGCGCTGGCCAGTGTCCTGGTTGACAGTGCCCGTCAGTTTGCACGGGCAATCGTTATGCCGAACCTTGAGCCACCGGTAGTGACGGTAGAACAGGCACTCGGCTACAGACAGCGGATCATGGATTGCCTGCCAGAGGGCAGTTCATTTGAGCCATTAATGACCATCTATCTGACCGACAATACTCGTCCTGATGAGATTCGTCGGCTGTATGAAAACGAATATGTGCATGCCGTTAAATATTACCCGGCAGGTGTGACGACAAATGCCGAGCAGGGCGTGACGAATATCGACAAGGTATACGCTACGCTTGAGGCGATGGCGGAATCAGGCGTTCCATTACTGCTGCACGGCGAGGTCAACGACGCGGATGTAGACATCTTTGACCGTGAACAAGTTTTTATTGAAAAAATCCTTACGCCCTTGATGGAACGTTTCAAGGATCTGCGTATTGTGTTTGAACATATTACAACCGAACAAGCAGTGCAATTCGTTAAACAGGGGCCCGCAACATTAGCGGCTACCATCACACCACAACACCTGCTGTATAATCGCAACGCCTTGTTCGAAAATGGTATACGTCCTCATTACTACTGTCTGCCTGTATTAAAACGCGAAGCGCATCGACAGGCATTGGTTGCTGCCGCAGTGAGCGGCCATGCGCAATTTTTCCTGGGCACAGATAGTGCCCCACACGCAAGACATGCAAAAGAGAATGCCTGTGGCTGTGCCGGGATATACTCGGCACATGCGGCGATTGAACTCTATGCGGAAGTGTTTGAACAGGCGGGCAGTCTGGATCAATTGGAAAAATTCGCCAGTTTTAATGGCGCAGACTTCTATGGCCTGGCCAGGAACAAGAGAAAAATAACATTACAACAGCAAGCCTGGTTAATACCTGACAGTCTTGCGTTTGGCGAGAGTGAAATCATCCCGTTAAAAGCAGGTGAGACCTGTCGCTGGAAACTCGTTGCCGATGGAAACTGAATCAAGATCAAACATGGTTGTAAATCGTTTTCGTGGCTACCTGCCGGTCGTCGTTGATGTAGAAACCGCAGGTTTTAATGCCGCGACCGATGCCTTGTTGGAGATCGCGGCGGTGATACTCGATGTTGATGACAAGGGCGATTGGGTGATCGAGCAGACTGTATCCAGGCATGTGCAGCCGTTTGAAGGTGCAAATCTTGACAAAGCTGCGCTGGAATTTACCGGCATAGACCCCGATCATCCTTTCAGAAAGGAGATCGCTGTCTCGGAAGCGCAGGCATTAAAGGATATATTCACGGTAATACGCGCAAAGATGAAAGGACACGGTTGCACTAGAGCAATACTCGTTGGTCATAACGCATCGTTTGATTTGGGCTTTGTCAATGCCGCTGTCGAACGCAATGCTATCAAACGCAGCCCCTTTCACCCGTTTAGCACCTTTGATACGGTGACCCTGGCAGGGCTGGCCTTCGGACAGACTGTGCTGTCACGCGCTGCTGAGGTTGCCGGGCTGGGATGGGACAGTAAAGCAGCACATTCAGCACATTATGACGCAGAAAAAACCGCAGAGTTATTTTGTCTGATCGTTAATCGTTGGGGGAATAGTTGTTCATCTTGAACCTGGATTCCACAGTTAACAGGTTTTTGCATGGAGCAAAAAACCGGCCCAACTACGGATTCTAGGTTTAACGTAATATGTTGCGCGGGGCTCGGATCTCGTTACCCGGTGCATGCTTCACCAGCCCGAGTCCTGAATAATGTGCCTGATACTGCTCGCCTATAAACAACATCCGGATTACCCTGTCATCCTCGCGGCAAATCGTGATGAGTTGTTTGCCCGTCCTACAGCAAAGGCTGATTTCTGGGATGAATACCCAGCTATTTTAGCGGGCAGGGATCTGCGGCAAAACGGCACATGGCTGGGTGTCGACCATAGAGGTCGTTTCGCTGCAGTGACCAATTACCGGCAACCACCGTTGGCAAAAAAAGGCCTTGTCTCCCGAGGACTACTGGTGCGTGATTTTCTGCTGGCGAATGATTCTGCCGACCATTACGTATCGAGTATAAAAGATAAGCTGGATCGATATGACGGGTTTAATCTGTTCGTCGGCGATCTGGGCGGAATAAGTGTTTTAAGCAGTCATCAAAAGAAAACCTATCGACTCGAAGCCGGCGTGCATGGCATCAGTAATGGTGAGTTGGATGCTGCCTGGCCCAAGGTGGTGAAGGGTAAGCAAGCGCTGTCTGCAGAGCTGGATACAGGCAAAGCCGTCGATCCGGAAAACCTGCTCAGATTTCTGACGGATAGCGCCATCCCGGATGACAATGCGTTACCACAGACTGGTGTCGGCCTGGACCTGGAGCGGCGTTTGGCCCCTGTGTTCGTCAGTGGCGACGATTACGGTACACGCTCGTCTACAGTTTTGATTATCGATAAAGAGGGTTTGCTCAGTTTTACAGAGCGGAGTTATGACGTGGATGGCAACGCCCAGAGCACGGTGCATTACGAATTTCAAATAGGTTAATCTCGCTAAGACGCAAAGTACGCAAAGGAAAAAGCAGGTTTAAAACTTCTTTATACAGGAATAGAATGGCGCTCAAAGCCTGATTCCGGGTTGATGCTGTGACATTACGGTTAATAGCAAGATGTGATGGAAATCGTTCGATATTCTATCGCCGCTTTTGCCCCA
>JADFPU010000028.1 GCA_022562175.1 Pseudomonadota bacterium
CGATGCCGCAACCACACTTCAGGGTCAAACCCGCCTCGTGGACCTTCAGCAGGATGTCATCCATGGAATCATGAATAGTACCGGAGACAGTACAGTTGATGGTTGACGTGGCTGGCTTGTAATCACTGGCCCCGGCATTGGAGATGATGCGGCCGGCCGGGATGGCGCCGTGTTGTAATGCCCACAAGAACTGGGCCTGCCAGTGTTCGCGTTGTTCCGGGTTTTGTTCTATATCGGCCAGCGCCTTTGCGATCCGTTGATAAGTCTGTTCGAGGCTGTCGTCAATGGGCCTACCATGCTTGTCCTTGAGCCGATATTTCTTATCCCAGATGTCCAGAGATGCGGACTGATAAGGAACACTGCTTAGTGCAGTGTTATCAGATTTTATTTGTGCAATCGCCATTGTGATTTCAACCAGATCCTAAAGGGACATGAATTTGTGCAAACGCACAGGAAGCCCCCAAAAATCACAATATACAATATATTGTGTTCCCATCATACTAATTCCACAAGCAATTGATTTAGTTCAATTAGAAGCACCCCGGATTTAAGGGATTTAAGGGATTTAAGTAATAACCTGAATTGATAGATATTGACCAATGTATGCCAGGGCCGCCTGTTCGGGAACATCTGCAACAGCATTGATCAAGCCGATGCGTTTTGTAACATTCTCTCCCCCCAGTGGAAGGTTTTTTTTTCATCATCGCGGATGGATCCCAGTATCCAGTCATATTTAATGACCGCGCCGGTGTAAAGTTTTTAGCCATATTTGCCGTTAATATTAGTGTCAGCCATAGATCAATAAGGCTATAAGGCTTGCATCGTGAAATCCGGGGCAAATCTGTCCTGAATATTAAACAATGAGTGTGCGCAATAGACACACAGGATATTACAAGACAATGATTAATTGGTTTCTGGGCCTTAGTATTCGCTGGAAATTCCAGATCGGTTTTTTTACGGTCACGATGTTGACAACACTTTACAATCGCTGGTTAGCTGTTGGTGCGCTCGACGAGTCCGTGCAGATCGCGATAGCAGGTAAGGCTTCAACCAGTGTGATCGAATCACTTGAGGCTGCACGCGAAGCATTCATCTTGCATGCTATCTGGGAGTCCGGTATTGAATTTACAATTCAATTTATTGTTATTGCCTTCGTTGCTTCCCTGTTTGTCCGGCCGATACGTGATTTAATCGAAGCCCTTCAGGAAGTGGAAGCCGGGAATTTGCTAAAACAGATCGATGTAGTATCTCGAGATGAGATTGGTGAGTTACAACAACACTTCAACGCCATGACAGAAAATCTGCGCTCTATCCTCAATAAGGTCGATAACGGTGCGCGTTCAATGGGACAATCTGCCTTTCAGATCGCTACTATTTCCCGTGAGATCTCTGATATCGGTAAAAGCGAACAGGATAATTCAAACGAGGTTCAGCGAGTCACTGATAAACTGGTCAATATTTCACAAGCAGTGCAGAGCCAGGCGGAAACTGCCTCGAATCGGGCGCAGTTGATGGCACAACAAGCTAAAGAAGGTGTCACGACAGTCGATGAAAATCTCTCCATAATGAATGAGACCATCGCTGAAGTTCGCATCGTTGCCAATGAAGTGCAGGAACTCTCTAATACGGCAACACAGATCAACACTATCAGCAGTACAATCACCACGATTGCAGCAAAAACCAACCTGCTGGCTCTCAATGCCGCGATTGAAGCAGCCCGTGCTGGTGAATCCGGTCGTGGCTTTGCCGTCGTTGCCGATGAAGTACGGCTTCTGGCATCTAACACAACTACCTCTTCCAATGAAATAGCCGAGATCATCGGCTCTCTGCATGAAGGCGTCGAGAAAGCAAGCAACGCAATGGAACGCGTGGCAAGTCGCGTTGAAAAAAGCGGTGAAAGTGCCCGGGGAACTGCTACGGTAATTGAGGCAATGGGTCAGGAGATATCCACTGTTGTCAATGACAATGAAGTGATTGTGTCACAGAGTCGTGAGCAAATAGAGGCCCTGTCTAACCTGCAGCTGACACTTACACGTCTTTTCAAAACCTTGAAAAACAACTCTACCAAAACTCAGGTTACTGCCGACATTGGTGACAGTCTGCATGGACTGACTGGCGAAATGAATGAAATTATTTCTGGTTTTAACTTCCAGGAAGTGAACGCTTTCACAAAAATAGAAGTAGAACAACGTAACGCACCCCGTCTGGTGAGTAACCTGATTATCAACATTGAACAATCAGGCCGGCAATGGGAAGGATTGACGGAAGATATAAGTCTGGAGGGGGCCCGTGTTCAACTGTCTACTCCCCTGCTTCAAGATAGCGGGGACATAAATATTTCAATACGTCTGCCGTCTGATTGCAAGGATGCCTTTGAGAAACGTCCTCCCCTTTCACTGACAGCCAAAATCGTGTGGTATCAAACGGAAAATGAAAAACATTACTATGGAATTAAGTTTGAACCTGTAACACCGCATGATAAAGAACAATTAACAGAAATATTTGCCTTCTATAACTCAGAAACCGATTTTAACTGAATCTCGGACAGACTCCTGGCCTGGCGCCCGCCCTTACCGAGGACCGGTAAACGCAGATCAGGATATATCATCCGCCTTATTGTCCTCTCATGATTTTACATTACGCGACATCTGCGTTGAGCACACCATTAGAAAGTTTTTAATGATAGAACTGAATTGTTCTGAGTCCGTCTGTTTTTTATCTGTGACTACCAGCAATTTCTCCATGCCAATATCCTGATACTGATACACTTGCTTGGTTGCGGAGCGAAATATGCTTTCAAATTGATCAACTCCGGACATGATTTGGCAAGTAATAGTCTGTTAATACATGAATGATTCCATGCAAATGTACGCTGGCGCTTACCCATTAGCCATTCTCCGTCAAATTGGCACAAACCGATCTGGCCACGCAGCGAATACCACTGCACCCGTTGCAACAGCCATCAAAGCTATATATTTGACGACGGCCCACAACCTACCGGCAAATGTTATTGCAATAACGGCCTGGCACTGTTGTCATCCCCACTGACCAATCCCCGACCTGCGAAGTTAACAATCAATCGTGGAAATAACACGACCTCGTTACACTAACCGGCAGTTTCCCCCTTACCGTTTTGTGCCGGGAAAAACGCCTCATCCAACACGCGATCCGGACGGCCATTCATACAACAAGCCTCCAGTACAGCTTGTATCATTCAAACCCGAGGATTGGCAGTCTTGTGAAGAATATTTATACGCTATCGATTTATTCAATCATGAATACTGGTGGGAGGCGCATGAGGCACTCGAAGCGACCTGGGTAGCGGCAGGGAGACAAACCGAGACAGGATTATTCATTAAAGGGCTAATTCAGATTGCCGTCGCCCACCTGAAACGATTACAGGGGTTTAACGATGTCGCAAACCGTATGGCAACGGAAGGAATTGAAAAGATGAAACGAATAAATAATATCTACTTGGGGATAGAGGTTGAAAAATTTCGTTCGGATGTAAAGGTCTATTTTGCGGGGAAAAGTGAAACGTCTGTCATAATCTGCTTAGACTTAAAGTGTTGACAATAATTACACGGAAAACGAGATCGACGCTAAGTTCCGATGTGTAAAAATAAACAGGGCACTTATTTTTAGAAATTGTTATGCGGCACATGTAAGAGGCCATTACTCAATGAAAGAAATTGCCGGGTATTTAGGGCTATATTAGTAGACCGTCAGCCGACACATGTCACAATTCGAAAAACGAAACCGTTTTACTAGCACAAGAAATGAAATAACAACCATGGCAAAACGTAGCGACATCGATAAAGCAATAAAAAATCTTATGGATTGGGCTGGCCGTCCCGACTGGTCAAACGAACAGGATACCGTATTCGCTGAGCATCTCAATCAGGCCTCTGATCGCATGGGGACCAGCCTGGACGAACTCGATAGACAACTGGGGGAAAGTGGCTCTACCCATATGTTAGTCGGTATAATTTTTGAGGATTTTATCAGCAGGCGCATACCGCCGGATGACAGGAATATCATCGACGACTATCTTAAACGGCGTGGTTGGCGTGAGAGCGTTATAGGCCGTCGTTACCTGCAACAACTACGTGACTCCCTGCTGTCCCTCTACGAAATAGTGGATATCTCTCCCGGCAATTATTGCGATGTACGCGATATGGTGAGAGGCGGGGAACCCGTTCGCGTTTATGAACACATGGCGACACAAAGCCTGGTCAAGTGGGACACCATCGCCGCCAGGGTGCTGAAGACGGGCAAGAAGCATATCTTTAGCGGCGGCATCCTGCCCTTCACCCGGGAGGCAGCGCAGGATCTCCTGAACGTGCTGGATAACAACCGGACTAAGTCAAAAAAAGAACTACACCGGCTGGTCGGCAAGGCAGCAGCGGATGCAGCACAATCCCAAGGGAAACTCGATACTCAATTGCTGCAGCAATCCTGCCCGGTATTTAGCCAGGTTTGGCTTCTGGGCAGCCTGGATAGACTACAGGCGCCGTTGCCTGAACTTATCAACCGTGACGGTGAGGAATTGGTTTTTACCGAGACGCGGTTTCCAGTAGAAGAACATCATCGGCAAGAAATCATCCAACGACTAGACGCAACGGCCGAATGGGAGCGGGATTCGGTGGACGAACCATTGTGGATATGGTTCATGGAGGGCGTATCTACAGCCAAGCCTAAGCAGGGGATTGGCATAGAGACTTTGCAAGATGGTCAACGGCCTATTAGTGGAACATTGGAATTGAAGTCAGGGACATTGATTTTCACCGCCAATTCCATGCAGCGGACGGAACGGGGAAAGGCAAACCTGTCAACCTTGTTGGACGGACTCATCGGCTCGCCCCTGAGCAAGATCCAGACGCCGGAATCGTTGATGGCGGAACATGATGAACAATTGGAACAAGATTCCAGTGAAAAGACGGATCCGATAGATCCCGAGGTCTCTTCGGAAATCATACAAGACTACCTGGATAATCATTACCGGAATATTCTGGACCAGCCCATACCGATGCTGGATGGTAAATCCCCACGACAATGTACACGCAGCAAGAAAGGCCGAAAGAAGGTCATCGAATGGTTGAAATCTCTGGAAAATAACGAACACCGCCGAGCGGCTTCACAGGGACAAAAACCCTACGACAGTACCTGGATGTGGGTTGATTTAGGCTTGATTTAATACCGAAAGTGAACAGTCTATGGATGTCGTTGTATTGAACAAGCGGGCCAATCAAATCACTGTAGTCATTGGCGAGGCTGTTCGTAATGTGCAATGTGATCTTACTCCAACCAAAAACGGACAGGCTTATGTCGGCAATGTAATGGGTCGAGAGATGCTCTTCCATCGAAGTCGTGAACAGGTACAAGCTGATCCGGACCACGATAATCCGGCCCTGAAAAAATCCGGAACATTCAAATCTATTTAACCCGATTAAACCTTTAACGCTTCCTCCATCGCCTCTAATTCCCCCCATCTTTCCATCGCCTGCTCAAGTTTAGTTTCTTTCTCCGTTAACTGATCAAGAACAGGCTGGTATGCTTCATAGGGCTGATTGTAAAAATCAGGGTGATGGGTCCGGGTCTGCAGCTCAGTTACTTGCTGTTCCAGGGTTTCAATCCGCTCAGGTAATTTTTCAAGCTCAATTTTCAACTTATAACTGAGTTTACCGCCACTATTATTTTTCTTTCCAACGCCACGCTGTTTAGCTAAGAACTTTTTAGTCCTGCCTAAATTATCTGATTCATTCAGGTACTTGCCCTGTTTAAGCCAGTCATTATAACCACCGGCATAAGCCTGAATCTTTCCATCTTCTTCAAACACCAAAGTACTGGTCACAACATTATCAATAAACTCACGATCATGACTGACAACTATCAAAGTGCCTTTATAATCACAGAGCTGTTGTTCCAGCACTTCAAGGGTTTCAATATCCAGATCATTTGTCGGCTCATCCAGCACCAACAGGTTTGATGGACGGGTAAATAACTTCGCCAGGATAACCCGATTACATTCACCACCGGACAGCACCTTGATTTTCGTCATCGCCCGTTTAGGACTGAACAAAAAGCCTTTCAGATAACCAATCACATGCCGGTCTTTACCATTAATTTTTATATAGTCCGCATCATTGCCGACTATTTCAGCGACAGTCTTGTCTGGATCCAGTGTATCGCGATGTTGATCAAAATATCCTGTCTCCAGATTAGTTCCTAGTTTGACAGAACCCTTAGAAGGTTCGAGTTCACCTAATAAGATTTTTAATAATGTGCTTTTACCGACACCGTTATTACCAATTAAACCGATCCTGTCGCCACGCCGAATCTTTAAAGATAAACCCTCAAATAAAACCTCATCGCCATAAGCATGCGTGATGGACCTTACTTCTATTACATTCCGGCCTGACTGTTCAGCCTGCTCAACAGACATGCGTGCCTTGTCCTGGGGTTTGATTCTTTTAGCGAATTCCTCACGCATGGCCTGTAAAGATCGTACACGGCCTTCATTGCGAGTTCTTCTTGCTTTAATCCCTTGTCTTATCCATGTCTCTTCCTGTTCCAGTCTTTTATCAAATAATGCATTACGCTTTGCTTCAGATTCCAGGGATTTTTCTTTTTCAACAAGAAATTTCTGATAGCCACCCGGCCAACTGGATAAACATCCCCTGTCCAGTTCAATAATACGAGTAGCCAGTCTTTGCAGGAAGGTTCTATCATGGGTAACAAACAAGATACTGCCTGTGAAGGCATAAGCCCTGTCTTCCAGCCAATTAATCGTACTCAAATCGAGATGATTGGTAGGTTCATCCAGCAACAACAACTGTGGGTGATTAACCAGTGCTCTGGCCAGGGCTACCCGACGCTGCCATCCGCCGGAGAGTTCTTTTAATTTTCGTTCAGCCGGTAATTCAAGTTCAGAAAGAAGTGTTTCGACCTGGGTATCGATCTGCCAACCACCCAGGTGTTCGATTTTGTGCTGTAAAACTTCCAGTTCCTTTAATCCTTTTGCATTGAGTTCATCCTGGGAGCGACGATGGTATTCAGCAATAATTCCCTTTAAGTCCGCCAGGCCGGCAGTAACATATTCAAAAACCGTTTCATCCAGTTCTGATGGCAAGCTCTGATGTAACTGACCAATCCGCAAACCAGAATTTATTGTAATGTCGCCACTATCTGCCTGCGTTTCTCCGGTGATGATCCTGAATAAGGTAGATTTCCCGGCGCCATTACGGCCTATGATGCAAACCCGCTCTCCTTCTTCAAGGCTTAAACTGGCGTCTTTGAGTATGGTCTGTTCACCATAATCCAGACAGATTTTATCTAAAGTCACCAGGTTCATTGATAAGTTCATCACTCCAGGCACAAAATTGGATTTGCATAGTCAGGATTTCAAGTAGATCTGTCAAGAAACTTCCCAAAAACAGCATAAAAACAGCAGAAATACCAACAGGTCCCCTGTACATTTCAAGTTCTCTAAATCGCCTTGATTGTGATCTTGTATTTGGCATTTAATCATCTCTTCAGATATACAGCCTTTATCCCTTAGAAATTTTTATTTCAACGCAAATAAGCCGCAAAAGAACCATACTGTCTTTGATAGATTCATATCCACTCCTGGAGGGAAAAATAAATGAAGGTAAGCGGCAGGGGAAAGGCCCTTGATACATACAGGTACTTTAGAGACTAATACTGCTTTTTTACAGGATGATTTCAGGCCCGCCTATCTCAATTTATCAGCTGATGAATTGCGGCAGCGGGTGGAACTGGGATTACAGGATCTGCAAGATTGTTGTGCCTGTCCACGCAACTGTCACGTCAACCGCCTGGAAAATCAAGCACGTGTCTGTCATACCGGTCGCCATGCTATCGTTTCCAGCGCCTTTCCCCATTTTGGGGAGGAGAACTGTCTGCGCGGTTGCAACGGCAGTGGTACTATTTTTTTCGGTATGTGCAACCTGCGCTGCGTGTTTTGCCAGAACTGGGACATCTCCCAGGGCAAGAGCGGGCGTGAATGCACGGGAGATGAGATCGCCGACCTCATGCTTACTCTGCAGGAACGCGGTTGCCATAATATTAATTTTGTTACTCCCGAGCACGTCGTTCCTCAGGTCATCGAGGCAATTGCAGCGGCAATTCCAAGGGGGTTGAATCTGCCTATTGTCTATAACACCAGTGCCTATGATTCGATTTCATCGCTCAGGTTAATGGAGGGGTTGGTAGATATCTATATGCCTGATTTCAAATTCTGGCACCGTGAAAGCGCACGCCGCTATGCCAAGGCCAAAGACTATCCGGAACGGGCACGGGAAGCGATCCTGGAGATGCAGCGGCAGGTTGGCCCATTGAAATTCAATCGGCAAGGCCTGGCATGCCGTGGCATTCTGGTGCGTCATCTGGTGATGCCCGACCAGGCAGATGAGGTGGCAGCGATCTTCAAATGGCTGGCAGATAAGGTGTCGCGAGACACTTATGTCAACATCATGGACCAGTACCGGCCGGAATTTCAGGTAGGTAGTAAAAAGGCAAAGGACAGTTATAAGGATATTGACCGTAACCCGGATAAGGCCGAACTCGAAGCCGCACGTAATGCCGCAGCCAATGCCGGGTTATGGAGGTTTGACTGTAGATAATTTGACAGGATCAGCCACAGAGCTCCCAGTGCGGCGGAGCTGCAAGCAAAAAAATAATTCACCATAGAAAGTCACTGCTGTCCCGTTAGCATCTTTCCGGAAAGACGACGCCTGTTATTAATTTTCATGTCTCGAACCTTGATACAATACGTATAATCAATGACATCAATGCATTTAGCTTCCAGTAGTTATTATTAACGGGACAGCAGTGATAGAAAGTCAAAGATTGATATCAACGAAACCAGGGCATTATGTTAAATTGATATCATCGATAATGAATGTTGGCTTGATTATTATGATGTTACCCATGTTCTCAGTCGCTTTACCCAATAACCAAATGACCATCCTGACGTCTTGACCAAACAATATAATAAAAATAGCAACGCGACTGATCTGGGTCTCGTTTATAAATATCACGACCGGACTAAACATCAGTTACATCTGTCTGCTCGTTCATTGGGTTATATGGATTGGGACAGTCAACCAGATCCATTCCGGCATTTTGACCAGGCGTTAACAGTTTCGCTTGACCACCCCTCGGTGACCGATACACCGACTTATGACTCATTATTTGCTACAACACAAGTGAAGCCTGCACCTATAAACCGGGGATCAATAAGCTATCTATTCTATGAGAGCCTGGCAATCTCCGCCTGGAAACAGGCAGGTGGTGGCCGTTGGTCATTACGGATCAATCCTTCAAGTGGTGATTTACATCCCACCGAGGCCTACTTGGTTACGGGACCAGTTAAGCAGCTGACCGAAGTGCCGGCGGTATTTCATTATTCCGCTTACAAACATGCACTGGAACGCCGCATGCCCCTGACTAATGAGGAGTGGTATGAAATCGGCCAGAATCTGCCCGCCGATTATCTGCTTGTTGCGCTGACTTCGATCTACTGGCGCGAATCGTGGAAATATGGTGAACGTGCTTATCGATACTGTCAGCACGATGTCGGTCACGCCATCGGCACGATTGCCTTTGCCGCGGCTGCCCTGGGGTGGCGGTGTAAACTGATTCATTGCCTGGCGGATGATGCGCTGGCAACACTGTTAGGCCTGCATCTGCAAGAAGGCATGGAAGCGGAACATCCGGACTGCCTGCTGGTAATTTATCCCGCCGATAAAAACGTTTCAATAACGGAACCTGTGTTAAATCTTCCTGCCTCACTGTTTGAGCGCCTCAAGACAAGTGAATTCGAAGGCAGTCCAAATATCTTAAGTAACAGCCATCATGAATGGCCTGTCATTGATGCTGTGGCTGCCACCTGCCGAGTCGGCAACGTACATTCAATTTTTGCAAAACAGGATGACACGATAGAATTTAACAGAAATAACGAATTAGACAAAGACAGACAAATATCAGCACGAAAAATCATCCGGCAACGCCGCAGTGCAGTAGCCATGGACGGCCGCACCAGCATCAGTAAAGAAACATTTTATAGAATGATGGCGCATGTCTCCCCACATACAGATAACAATATTATCAATGTCCTCGCTTGGCGGGCACGGATCTCACTCGCAATTTTCATTCATCGCGTAGAGGGTTTACCGTCCGGCTTATATTTGCTGGTACGCGAGCCCGGCCATGAAGAATCATTGCGTAAAGCTTTAAATTCAGAATTTTATTGGACAAAACCCGAAGATTGCCCGCAGTCCATTAGTTTATATCTACTCACAGAAACCGATGCCCGCGATACTGCGCGGATTATCTGTTGCCATCAGGATATCGCTGCAGATGGTGCATTTGCACTCGGCATGCTGGCAGAGTTCGATGCCAGTCTTGAACAATACGGTGCTTTGTATTATCCGCGCCTGTACTGGGAGACGGGATTGATAGGACAAATACTTTATCTTGAGGCCGAAGCAGCCGGTATTCGATCAACCGGCATCGGTTGTTTTTTCGACGATGTCATGCACGATGTGCTTGGGATCCATGATCATTCATGGCAGAGTTTGTATCACTTTACAGTCGGCGGGCCCGTTGACGACCCACGCTTACAAACTTTCCCGCCCTATTCTCATCTATAAAATCAAAGGGGCAGTGCCTGAGGAATCCCAAAGAAGTGGGATCAGATCCGAATGGTACTTACTTAAGGAAAATATGTCGTCATGCCGGACTTCGACTACACGGATGTAGTCGGTACGATTACATGGAAGTAATCGGTAGAGTCGAGTCTGGAACGGAGACCGAGAGCGACGCAGGAACACTTACAGGACGTAAGTGGTTGAAAACGTCTGGAACAAGTTTTCCAGCCAAAGCCGAGTTCCGGCATCCAGTGAAATAAAGTGCGCCTGCGGCGCTCATTATGTGACTGGATTGCGGCTGGAGTTTATGCCCGGAGGGGTGCCGCAATGACGGGGGGCAAGACAGTTGATATTTTCCTTTGACTGGGCCTTAAGTAAGTGCCATTCGGGTCAGATCCTCGCTATTAAGGTCAATGTTTTAAATGATTGCCTCAACATCCATAGCGCCATGTAAGACGCGCATAATATCAATTCTGCGTAAATAGGCATCTGCGTTTTGAACGCTATCTTCTGCAATAAATAACCAGATATCGATGAGGTCCGTTTCTGCTAGTGGCCGTTTTAGAATCCTTGGCATTTATAGAGTTGTTTATTCTTGTTTAAACCTGCCGTGAGCTTTTTGTAGGGTTTCATCCATGTCCAGAGAAGTAGATTCACCAGATTCAATCCCCTGCTGTACAGCTTCACGAAGCCCCCTAAGTTTTGCTTCCTGGAGATTATCTTTTTCCTTAAGTAGCCTGAGTCCATCGCGTACAACTTCGCTGGCAGAGCGGTAATCGCCTGATTTGACTTTGCTATTTATGTATTCTTCAAGTTCCGGGGTTAGAGATACGTTGGTAGACATTGATAAATTCCACTTAAATAATTACTGATCAGATAGTAGGTATGATGTCAATAAATGTTAATTTTTGACATAACTCATTCACCACCACTGATAACCTTTTGTCTAATGTATTCATAAGATACTAAAAATCAGGGATTTTGTTCGAGGACGAGGCACCCTGCTTTGGGTGAAGCTGAGCATATAACTAATATGTGAGCATCGCGCAAAGCAGAGTAACAAAGTGATCGGGCTCACCGCTCTTATACATCCTGTATCTGCGGTTTTTGTACATCCATGTACATCAAGATCAATTTTCAGGAAGCTTTTAACTCTCTGCGTCGTGCATATAAAATATGCTCCGTATATCCATTCGGTTGCTGCCCGCCCTTAAACACCAGGTCCAGTGCGGCCTGGAAAGGAATACTGTTTTCGAAGTCTTCCGCCATGGCTTGATAGTTACTGTCGCCCCGGTTTTGGCGGTCGACGATCACGGCCATTCTTTGCATGGTGGCGCGCACTTCTTTCTCCGTGAGGATGCCATGGTGTAACCAGTTGACGATATGCTGGCTGGAGATACGCAAAGTGGCGCAGTCTTCCATCAGTCCTATACCATTAATATCGGGCACCTTGGAACAACCGACACCCTGCCCTATCCATCTGGAGACATAACCCAATATGCCCTGGGCATTGTTCTCCAGTTCATGCCGGATCGCTTCAGCGGTCAGTTCGCGTTTCAGTAACGGGATGTCGAGGATATCTTCTACCGGCACCTGCTTGTTTGTCTTTAATATCGCCTGTTGACGGCTATGCACATTCAAGCGGTGATAGTGAAAGGCGTGTAGTGTCGCAGCAATGGGTGAAGGCACCCACGAGGTATTGGCACCGGCCTTGAGGTGCTGGATCTTGTTCTTCATCATGGCGTTCATCTCATCGGGCATGGCCCACATGCCCTTACCAATATGGGCGCGATCCATCAAGCCACAGTCAAGACCGACCTGCACGTTCGATGCCTCATAGGCCTGTAACCATTTCGTCGTTTTTAATTCCCCCTTGGGCACGACCGGCCCGGCCTCCATGTTGGTATGGATATCATCGCCGGTCCTGTCGAGAAAGCCGGTATTGATAAAGGCGAGGCGGTCCTTGACGGCACGGATACAGGCCTTCAGGTTGACCGAGGTACGGCGTTCCTCATCCATAATGCCTATCTTTAATGTATTGCGTGGCATGTCCAGCGCGTCTTCAACGCGGCAGAACAATTCATCCGCGTGCGCTACTTCATCCGGACCGTGCATCTTGGGTTTAACGATATAGACGGAACCCTTGCGGCTGTTACGGTAGAGGCCATTGCCGTTTAAGTCATGTTTAGCACACAGTGAGGTCACCATGGCATCGAGCATAGTCTCGGGGATGGGATTGCCTTCATATAACACGGCATCAGTCTGCAGGTGGCTGCCGGCATTGCGTATCAGCATTAAGCTCCTGCCATGCATCACTACCTCTTCGCCATGCGGGCCGGTATAGATCCGATCCGGTTCCATGACCCGTTCGATGGTCTCATCGTCCTTGACGATAGTACGTGCCAGACTACCTTTCATCACTCCCAGCCAGTGTCGGTAGACGACGATTTTATCTTCGGTATCCACCGAGGAGACGGAATCCTCACAATCCATGATACTGGTCACCGCCGCTTCGATATAGATGTCATAGATCTTGGCGTGATCCTTACGGCCGATGAAGTAACCTTCGCCCAGACATATCTCCACATGCAAGTCATGATGAAGTAGCAGTATGGTATTCGGGTTAGCCGGATCACCCGTATAACCGATGAACTGTTGTGGTTTCAGCAGGGAGGAATGGCTGCCGTCGCCCATCTTGCCGACCACTTCATTATTTTCGATACAGTAATGGATCACATGCCGGTGGCTCTCCCGCTCAAACGGGAAATGCCGATCAAGGAACTGCCGGGCAATGCTGATGACCTTGTCACCACGGATAGAGTTATATTTTTTGATCCTGCCGCAACCATCCGATTCAGGCACAACGTCAGTGGAATAGAGCGCATCGTACAGACTACGCCAACGAGCATTGACCGCATTTAATACATAGCGTGCGTTATCCAGCGGCACCACCAGTTGCGGGCCGGGTATTTCTGCGATTTCCGCATCGATATTTTGCGGATCGATGTTGAAATCCTCTACCTCATCGACCAGATAGCCGATTTCCGTTAAGAATTTTTTATAGGCTTTTTGGTCGTGCGCTTGTGATCGGTGTTGACGGTGCCAGGCATCGATCTTGCCCTGCAGCTCATCCCTGAACTTAAGCAACTCTGCATTACGGGGACCTAAGTCGCCAATAATTCCTTCCAGACTGCTCCAGAAATCATCCGCTTTGATGCCGGTCCCGGCTGCGATTTCATTGTTGACTAAATCATATAAAGGTTCTGCAATATCGAGCTTGCCGAATCTGACATAATCATTCCTTGTGGTGTTCATATTTAGCATTAATGCGCTTGTTTTTGTCATTTTTTCTTTACCTGTAACTCGTGATTTTTTTTATATCTTAATAATGGCTTTTCACGGTTTTGAATGTTCACCTTTTCAGATCATACGACAGTTGTCTTCATTTGGTTTGATCTGGGTCAACTAATGATCCTTTTGATTGTATGCCTGTACACAACCCCGATTAACTACATAAGGCTGGCAAGGATATGAAAAGACGCTCTTTATTGGATACTCAACACCAACTTTCCACAAACATGTCCTGCCTGACTTTTTTGCAATGCGATAGCGGCATCATCAAGAGAATATTTTTCAACAGGCAAAGGTCGTATTTTATCCTGCTCTATGAGTTCGGTTATTTGCGCCAGGGCTTTTCCATCAGCTTCTACATGAAACATGCATGCCTTCACATCATATTTCTTTGCACACGATTCAAGAACAGGAATCGATTGTTCCAGCCCGTTAATCGTTACCACTCGACCTGTCTGTTTTTTCACGTATTTAAACAACCCTTCAACATCTTCCGCACCGGTACAATCAAGTACGACATCAACACCATCACTGGCAAACTGACGGATCTTTTCCGGAATATTATCAGTGTGATAGTCAATAACTGCATCAACTCCGATGGCGTTCAAGTATGCGTGGTTTTTACTACTGGCCGTGGCACAGACTTCTGCACCAATGGATTTGGCTATCTGAATAGCAAAACCACCAACACCACCTGAGCCATTGGCGACAAATAATTTTTCACCGGCACTAAGCTGGGCAACATCAACCAGCCCCTGCCTGGCGGTAAGTGACGTTAAGGGGATCGTCGCAGCCGTATAAAAATCCATATTTCCAGGAATTCTGGCTACTGCGTTAGCGTTTGCGAGACCATATTCAGCATAAGTCCCATACTGGATGGCATCCATACGGCTATAACAATACACTTTATCTCCAGGTATAAATCCTTTCACATCTGTACCGACGGTTTCAATCGTTCCTGCCATGTCCCAGCCCAGAATAACCGGAAAATTATGTTTAAATACTGCCGATAGATAACCTTCACGGATCTTCCAGTCAACAGGGTTTACACCGGCTGCAACGACCTTGATCAATACCTGCTCAGGCTTGACTTGTGGTACGGGGACATCGCCGATTTTAAGGACTTCAGGCCCACCAAACTCTTCAATATAGACAGCTTTCATGGGCTATCCCGTTATTCCCCCATGGAAAATAACACCATTGATATCAATATATAGCCATGCACTGTATTGAATATCTATAGTCCCGAATAAATAACGAAATGCGTGATGCACAATTAAGGCGAGGGTCGCTGAAGTCATGGCATAAAGGATAAAAGCGCTACTGCTAATACGCCTGCCGACATATTCATTAACGAAGAAGTATCCTGCAAAACTGAACCTATGCTAACAAACAATATCCCGGAGAATAATTCAGGGTGCGTATTCATAAATGAGTTGGAGGGCATTTCATGCTATTTTATACTATTTACAGGCGTGTCACAGGAAGAAAATACATGAAACTCTTTTATTCACCTTTTCATACTTTCATCCACAAAGTACTGGTCACAATCCATGAAGCCGGCCTGTGGAATGAGGTCGAGTTTGTTGCAGTATTTCCCTTCAAGGATTTGAATGGTAAAGATCAAGGCGACAACTATTCAATTGCTGCGATTAACCCCCTGGATAAAGTCCCCACATTGGCATTAGACAACGGTCAAGTCGTCTATGGCAGTCAGGCGATTGTTGAATGCGTGGATAGCATGAGCAAATCGGTCACTCCTCTTTACCCAAGCGCAGCAGAAAAGCGCTGGGAAGCACTAACACGCCTTGCGTTGGGCGATACCATTTTTGAAACAACTGTCATGCTTGTCATGGAAGGCTGGCACCCTGTTGAAGAACAGCGTATAGAATTTTTCGAGTGGATCTGGCCCAAGATCATCCGCGGCCTGGATAAACTTGAAGCCTATTCCAAACGGGGTTTTGACAGCTTCGATATTGGTCACGCTTCCATGCTGCATGCTATTAGCTATATGAATTTCAGGACGAAATTTTATGTTGCAAAGGATCCGCTTTATCCCGAATTTGATTTTTCAGATGGCCGGCCTAATTTGAAATCCTGGTGGGATGAAAATGTGCAACGCCCTTCAGTTACCTGTCATTACAACAAAGATTTTGCAGGCGATGTCAGTCCTGAATTCTGTCAGAACAAAATACAAGAAGTCCTCGAACTACAAAGGAGCAATGCTATCTTATGATACACCTTTATTACTGGCCCACCCCCAATGGACACAAGGCCTCAATCATGTTGGAAGAAGTTGAACTGGATTACGAAGTTTATCCAATCAACATTCTTGAAGGCGAACAATTCAAACCTGAATTTCTGGACATCAGTCCGAATAACAGAATACCTGCCATTGTTGATACTGATGGTCCTGATGGCGAACCTTATTCTGTATTTGAATCAGGTGCGATCCTGCTATACCTGGCAGACAAGACAGGCAAGCTCTGGCCTGCCGATAAAATTAAAATGTATCACATGATGCAATGGCTCATGTTTCAGATGGGAAATGTTGGTCCTATGTTCGGACAGAACGGCTATTTTCAGGGTTATGCCAGTGAAGATGTTCCGCATGCAAAACAGCGATATCATAAAGAGACAAAGCGAATTTATAATGTTATGGATAAGCGGCTTGCATCCAGTGAATATCTTGCAGGAGATGATTATTCGCTTGCTGATATCGCGACGTATCCATGGACCATGCCGCGACAATGGGCATTGCACAAGATCGATATTGATGAATTTCCAAATGTTAAACGTTGGAATGCGACCGTAGCTGATCGCCCGGCCGTTAAACGTGGCGTAGCAGTCATGGCTGAGAATATAAAAGTCGGTGATCCGACCGATGACGCCTTTGATAATTTATTCGGAAACGCACAATATCAAAAACATTGATTGTCCTTATCGGACCCGGAAGCCTGTCCGGGAACAGAAGCCCTAGCAAGGCAAAGACATCGAACGTACACATGCTGAATAGGCTAAATATTCCAGAAAAGATGCTGATACCTTCAAGCGATTAGCCGCTGAATAAGAGGCCTATACTGCAGCCAAAGTTGGTAATGTGCCGATCAGCCGGATCTGGCGTCGCCGCTTCGGCATGTCTGCCAGTCTTAAGCACAGACTATTTCTTATATGCCGTCTACTGCAACGATATTACTTGTTTAAGATATGTTACTGATCTGTGTGACTGCCATATTTCTGCCATAACTGCCTGGCAAGTTTACTGGCTGTTTCAATTTGCTCAGGTTCCATCTCAACTTCTATTTCGTCAAGCAGAAACTGCGCTGATTCAACCCCGCCAGTCGCCACTACGCCAATCCAGGCATAGGCCTGCACGTAATCCTGATCTACTCCTAACCCATCAAGATACATCTCGGCAAGATTAAACTGGGCATTGCCTTGCCCTTGCTCGGCGGCTTGACGATACCATTTAGCTGCTTCTGCATAATCCTGTTTAACACCAAAGCCTTCCTCATACATCAAACCAAGGTTGTACTGACCGGGCGCATGCCCCTGCCCTGCTGCCTTGCGAAACCATTTGACTGCCTCGGCGTGATTCTGTGTAACACCGACACCATTTCGGTACATCCAGCCGAGGTTACCCTGGGCCTTCGCATTGCCCGCTTCGGCCAATGGCAACAGTTCTGCAACGGCAGTTTTATAATTACCTGCTGCGAACGCCTTGCGCGCGGTTTCCAAATCTGCTGGTGCAACTGTTGCTGCAGAGAATACCAGGCAAAATGTAAAAACGTTTCTTAACATTTGACACCACTAATATGTCAGCATAGTTAAATTCTAGTAGTATTTGCCTGATTAGGCTGAGAATAGCGGTATAACGGGGGGAAGATCAGCTTGCCCCCTTACCCCAGTTGACCCCTTTCCCCAGTTTCGCCAGCCACCTGTTGGAAGATGGTTACGACATCAGAACGGTACAGGATTTATTCGGACACAAGGATTTGAGAACCACAATGATTTAACCCCATGTTCTGCAAATAGGCGCCTCCGCCGTGCGTAGTCCGCTTGAACAATTCGGCACAACTGACTTATTGCCAACATTGCCCGGAGTATCGATGGCATTGCAGGAAGGCATTTCAGATATGGATGCAATTCCAGACGATGCAGATTAAACTCAGCCTCAAGCCAGGGCAAAATGGCACCAAGAAATGGGTCGAGAAATACGCTGACAAGCTGGTTACCGTCCGCTATCGTTATGATGAGGGAAAGCGAAAACGTTATAAAACCGTTGAGATTATCGTGGCAGAAAGCACATGGCGGCAGGACAAAAATAGCCTGCAAATCACCAGAAATCCAGCGGATAGACTGGGGATACGGGTTGCCGGATATGAAAAGGCGATCCGTAAAAAGGTCAAACAAGCAGGTGGGATCTGGCGGCCAAGGCAAAAACTTTGGGAATTACCTTACGGCCAAATCATCGCTCTGGAGCTTGAAAATCGAATCGTTACGGACGGTGAATAGGGAACAGCCCAGTATGAAAAAACGCACAGTTGATTTCTATATATATAGATGTATATATATAGATCTATATACCATATATATACATCTATATAGAAGTATATATATCTATATACTTTTGGGCTTCAGGCCCTTTCCTGCTATTACCTGTTAGCAATAAAGAGAGCATCATGTTTCAACGTATAAAATATGAAAAATTAAATCCTAAAATCTTCGCATAATGTCTAAGAGATAATGCTGAATTATAAAAACCCGCGTCAACTAAAGTATCGAGTCCCTCTCTCTGTAATCCCCCAGCCATTACATTGAGTGTAATTAATCCCGCCACCATAAAGTCCTTATGTGATCTAGTTGGACCCATTTCTCTAAGCTCAATACCGTATACTCTTCCACGATCCAAATCAACCAACATTGAATAATCAGTTACCTGAACA
>JADFPU010000197.1 GCA_022562175.1 Pseudomonadota bacterium
GACCCAGACGATTAAGATAGGTCATCAGCGCACGGTGGAATGCTTCCCGGCACGGTTCGCAAACCAGGGCGGTACGACAGATCCGGGCAGCATCGCGGCAACGGCCAAGATCCCCGTAGCATTGCGCCATATCGCCAAGCATGTCCAGGTAAAGTTCTCTTAGCCGCTCTCGTTCTTCGGCACACCAATCCTCATAGATGTCTTCTTCCAGGTAATCGCCCCGATAGAGGTGTTTTGCTTGTTTGTAGCAGTTGAGCGCTTCATCCCACTTATGCCGGCTTTGTAGCATGGCGCCTTCAGAGATGAGAGTTTCAAAAGTATCCGTGTCAATCCAAACCCTGTCACTCCGCACCAGGTAGGATCTGCCACTCGTTTCCACTACATCATCCTGGATGCCTGCAGCACGCAGTTGGCTCCGTAAGTAGTATATGGTTACTTTTAGCCGCTCCCAGCCACGCCGCTCATCGACCTCCGGCCACAGGCATTCCACCAGGCGTTCGCGTGGCACAGCGTGGTCCCGGTAAGTTACGAGATATTTCAACAGGGTCAACGCCTGCTTGCGTTTCCATTTCTCAACAGCAAGGCCACAACCTCCCACAACCAAGCCAAAGTGCCCAAAGGTAAAAATCCGCGGCGAATGGAATTGGATGAATCGATTTGGCTTCTCTTGATACGGGCGGAAGAAAACCATCGCGACAGGGTTATCCGGGGTGTTACAACTGAGTTCCGGAGGCATGACCAATGAACTCAGACTCACGGGAATCGATTGGCAATTTTTGCAGCGGGCATAGCACAAAGGGACGGCTAATGGTTGGCCGAGATCAAAACAGTGTCCTACCTCACAATTCGGTGTGCAAAGGGGTTCA
Organism: Pseudomonadota bacterium; assembly: GCA_022562175.1. Lineage (GTDB taxonomy): Bacteria > Pseudomonadota > Gammaproteobacteria > Eutrophobiales > Eutrophobiaceae > B75T3L11. The sequence continues at coordinate 867 of JADFPU010000197.1, forward strand.
CCGCTCGGAAGGACGGCCTGTAGTACATCGTGGCAGGGCTGACCAATTACCTCATCAGATGAATAGCCTAATAATAACTGCGCTCCGGCGTTCCAGGAGACAATGTTATGCGTTGCCCCCACCGCGAACGCAGCATCGGAAACAAAGTTCACCAAGTCGTTTGCTCTAACCATTTCACACTCGCGCATATAAGGCAGTGAGTACAATACCAAATCTAATGGCTATATAAGTGAAGTCTAAAGTAGACTCTGTGAAGACTACGCCCACCTCAAACGAATTCAATAATGCTATTGTTCACCTATAATTTCTTTAAATTTATAGAATTTGATGAAAATTTTTATTGATATAGATCAAAACAATTACATTTGTGTAGTGGATCATTACGGAATATGATTGTAATTTGAACTCTGTCCAGTTCTTATCCACATTTTGATTCGCCACAGTTAAGACAAGTCAGGCAATTGTCCAACTGTATCACTGCCTTGGTGTGACACTTGTTGCAAAGCTCGGCGTTACCGGGGAATTCATCCGGGGCAGTTTTTTCCATCTGTTTTAATGTGCTTTCGTATTCAGTACGTTTATCTTTGATGAATTCTCGCTGCTGTTCATCCGGGCCGTCATCCTTGAGTAATCCGATCATGCGCATATGCCTGTCCAGCACATCACCAATTTCAGCGACCAGGGAAGGCGTAAATTTACCCCCTTTCTTGAAGTAACCGCCGCGTGGATCAAACACCGACCGTAGTTCCTCCACCATAAACGTCACATCACCGCCTTTACGGAACACAGCAGAAATGATCCGTGTCAGAGCCACGATCCATTGGAAGTGATCCATATTTTTAGAGTTAATAAAGATTTCAAACGGCCTGCGTAACTCGTGTTCCGTGCCGGCGTTCAGGATAATATCGTTGATGGTCACATACAGGGCGTGTTCAGTAAGCGGGGTTTTAATCTTGTAGGTAGAACCCACCAGCATCTCCGGCCGTTCAAGCTGCTCATGCATCTGTACGACATTATTATTGTCCGAGGCACGCCTGTTCCTGTGATTCTCTGACGATTGTTTTTCGCTGACCTTGCCGACATCATAGTCGACGATTTTTTTGTCTATCTTGATTGCCATTATAGTCCCCCCAATTTAATACTTACCGTAGTAGCCCTCTTTCAGTGCATCATAGAGATTTGCTGCAGTGTGTAGCTCCCCATCGTATTCAATCTCCTCATTGCCTTTTACTTCAATTACTTCGCCATTTTCCAGGGTAAAGCTATATGTGGTGTTCTCCAGATCTTGTTTCTTAACCAATACTCCCTGAAACACCTCTGGGTTAAAACGGAATGTCGTGCAACCTTTCAGGCCTTTTTCATAAGCGTAGCTATAAATATCCTTGAACTCTTCGTACGGAAAGTCCGTCGGCACATTGGCTGTCTTGGAGATGGATGAATCGATCCATTTTTGTGCCGCGGCCTGGATGTCGATATGTTGCTTCGGGGTTACATCATCAGCCGTGATAAAATAATCCGGCAATTGTTGTTCCTCCTGGTCGGAATGAAGCATCGCATCCGCATTAATGAGTGCCCGATACGCGAGTAGTTCGTAAGAATAGACATCTATTTTCTGTTTGGTTTTTTTATTCTCGACGATAATATTGCGGGCATAATGATGCGCAAAACTGGGTTCTATACCATTACTGGCATTGTTGGCCAGTGACAAGGAGATAGTGCCGGTTGGCGCGATAGAACTATGGTGAGTGAAACGGGCGCCAACCTGCGCCAGTTCATCAACCAGTTCCGGCGCCACGTCGGCAATACGCTGCATATAGCGACTGTATTTCGCAAACAGCGTCTTGCCTTTTATCTGATCGCCTTCTTTATAACCATCCTTGTGTAATTCCGGTCGCGCCCTTAACATATTTTTGCTGATAGAAAAGTCCTCTTGCATAATAGGCGCCGGGCCTTTTTCCCTGGCCAACTCCAGCGCGACTTGCCAACCTGCCAGTGCCAGCTCACGGCTCACCTGATCGGTAAACTCCAGAGACTTTGTTTCGCCGTATCTCATCCGTAACATGGTCAGTGTCGAACCCAGTCCTAAAAAGCCCATGCCATGCCTGCGCTTACGCATGATCTCCTCGCGTTGACCACTCAAGGGCAAACCATTTATCTCAACGACATTGTCCAGCATCCTGGTAAAAATCTTCGCGACCTTGCGAAATGCTTCCCAGTCAAACCGGGCGTTTTCCATAAACGAGTTCTGCACAAAGCCGGTCAGGTTGATTGAACCGAGTAAACAGGAACCATAGGGAGGCAATGGTTGTTCACCACAATTATGGGCATGAAAGCCATTGGCATCAAAGGAATTTATGCCGGGGATCTGAACATCATAAACGTCTTCAACACCATCTTTGACAACCGACTTCACTCTGGCAACGAACCGCTCCCTGTTTAACGCCCGTTTGTAACGGCAAAGAGATTGTTCTAAACGAAATTGCTTGTCCCTTTCTTCAAAACCAATCAAGTTATTGAAACGAAGGATATTCTCTCCACTCACAATCAATTCATGTTGCGCTTTGGTTTGGTAAAGCTTTTGCCCACCCTTTCCATCAGGCAATAATCTTTCCTGTTGAACCCGCCTGTTCTGGTGAATTTTTGAAAAAATACCAAGCCGCAAAAGCATTCTTTGAATTGATTGTAATGTGTCCAGATTAGATTGCGCCAACCTTATGCTAATGCCTTTTTGTTGAGACCCCTGCACAGAGCCATCAGCATCGAATATACCTCTGAGGAAACCTTGATAGAAATCGCTGGATGTCTGCTCTAAATCAGCTGTAATGGTTTTATTTCCCGGCTTCATGCCAAGTTCTTCTGCCAACTGTTTAATCGACGCTATTGATAAACGATATTCATTACGCCCTGATACTTCCATCCAACCTTGGAAGTCAGTTCTATGAGGCAATGTCCTGGCTGCTTTTTCCGCTGCTATCATTACACCATTGACACCAGATTCATTAACAGGAACCCCTGCATTGACAGCAATCGCTGGCTTCCAGACCGAAATAACGGCCTTATCTTTTTTAAGAGTGCCATCACCTGTAAGTAAACCGATTAAATAGCCTTGTTCGGTCGTATATTTCCCCTTCCAAGCAGCAAAAACCCGGTGATCATTCATCATAAGCTGGTCACCTGGTTTTAGTTTTCCTGCTTCACACCATTCTGTTTCAGTCCTGTAGCTTGTGTACCTGGTGACGCGTCTCACACAGTGATCATTGGTTAATCGTAATGTGAATCCTTCACTGGTTTGTATTTTGACGACAGGTTTTGTTGCAGTTTTAAAAAAACCTTCCAACCCACTAGCATATTTTCCACCGTCTACCAACGCTGCAAAGTGTTTACCAAGCAGTTGTTTGACTTGCTTTGGCCCTGTTTCTGTTTGCACCCATGTATCCTCCGTTACACATGGATTGGTTGCACGGATATCTTCACAAAACCAGTTGTTGTTCATCTCATTCACCCTGTCGATGAGGATGAATCCCGGTTCGGCATATTCGTAGGTTGACGCCATGATCACGTCCCAGAGTCGACGCGCAGGAATGCGCTTATGCACTCTACAGGCTACCAAGCCGTTGTCATTTAATATGTAGTCATCATTGACCGGCCAATGCAGCCAGATAAGCTTGTCCGGATCATTGATATCTAATGCGTCATCTTTTATTTCATCGCGACTTATCGGGAAGGCCAGCTTCCATAAGGCATCATCCTTGACTGCCTGCATAAATTCATCGGTAAGTAATAATGAAAGGTTAAACTGACGCAGGTGACCATGCTCTCGCTTGGCGCGGATGAAATCCAGTACATCCGGATGGCGTATATCAAAGGTCGCCATTTGCGCACCACGCCGTCCACCCGCGGACGATATGGTGAAACACATGCTGTCATAGATATCCATGAACGAGATTGGCCCGGAAGTATTGGCGCCGGCACCCGAGACATAGGCGCCTTTCGGTCGCAGGGTGGAAA
>JADFPU010000198.1 GCA_022562175.1 Pseudomonadota bacterium
TCAAGCAAATTGCTGAGGTGACTGATGATGTGTTCACCATATCTGACATGGAGAGCTTCGATGTCCTCTATGCCAGCCCGGCCTATGAGAAGATCTGGGGACGACCTGTGCAGGACCTCTACGAAGATTACAGGGTGACGGATGAGGGTATTCACCCCGATGATCGCGTACGTATCCAGGAAGCTTGGGTGCGAATGGTGGAGCAGGGAGACCGCTATGAGGAGGAATACCGGGTGCTACGCCCGGATGGCTCCCTGCGCTGGGTTCGGAGTCGAGCGTACCCGCTCTTCGACGAGAGTGGACAGGTTTATCGCATCGCGGGAATAGTCCAGGACATCACCGCGCACAAGCAGGCGGAGGAGGAATTGCACCAGAGTGAACAACGCTATCGTCTATTAGTCGAAACACTGAACGACGGTCTGAGCGTCATGGACGAAAATGGCATGATTACTTTTACCAACGAAAAGCTTTGTGAAATGTTAGGTTACCCAAGGGATGAACTGTTAGGCAGGCCGGCTCTCGAGCTGCTTGATGATGACAACAAAGAGATCTTTCGCGTCCAACGTGAGCAACGCAAGCAGGGTAATAATGCCCCTTATGAGATCACGTGGACGAGGAAAGATGGGGGGAAAATATGCACCATTATTTCACCGTCACCGCAATTTGATAGCAAAGGCCGGTTTAAGGAGAGTATTGCCGTGGTGACTGACATCACCAAGCGTAAACAGGCAGAAGAAAAGAACTGGCACATGGCCAACCATGATGAATTGACCGGTCTGCCCACATTGCGTCTTGGCAAGGATAGACTCTCAGGTGATATAGCGTTAGCACGGAGGAATAAATCCAGTACTGCACTTTTATTCCTGGATCTTGATGGTTTGAAGGGGGTCAATGATAGTCTCGGTCATAAGGCTGGAGATCTGGTACTCATTGAGGTGGGAGAGAGATTGACGCGAAGTGTTAGAGAGACGGATACCGTGGCGCGTGTCGGCGGTGATGAGTTTATTATTATACTTACACAAATCAAAAAAAAGGAATTTATCATCATGATTGTTGAAAAGATAATCAAAACACTGAATAACCCTATAATGATTGACGGGCAGAATGTGAATATCAGCGCCAGTATCGGCATTGCTATTTACCCGGACCACGGGGAAACAGTGGACGTGTTAATCAAGCAGGCAGATGAAGCAATGTATGTGGTTAAGCATAAAGGTAAGAATAACTACGCAATCGCATAAGGAAAGCGGGACGGAGTATTTAGGGGTTGCCGGATCGGACCAACACAACCATTTAGTTTGAATCTATAATACATCCCATTTAATGCTGTATTGACCAAGCATGCAAATTCCTTACATTAGTTTGTGATTATCTGAGAAAAGTGGTCTTGCGACAGTTGCTAAATATCTACCACCCTGACAGAATTTAAATATGGCATTGCCTCAAACAAATATCACCGTATTCCGTCTGGGACTGGCAATAACCCTGGTCATTATTATGTATCTTTCAACAACACAATTTGAATACCCGGTTGTCGAAAACATAAATGATAAAGTCAGTCACATACTGGCATTTTATGTGTTGGCCTTATTCGGAGATTTTTCGTTTCCTGAGCATAAATTTGATTCGGTAAAAATATTTTTATTATTGGCTTATGGCTCATTAATTGAAATCATTCAGTATTTCCTGCCCTATCGAACATTTTCGTTGCTTGACTTACTGGCAGACGCAGTCGGTCTTGTACTATACAGCTTGTCTGTTCCTGCATTAAGAGGTGCTCCCCTGCTTCGACGTCGCTGGGATAGTAAAGCATATTAAACATCTGTTAACGCGACTTTAATTCATGAACATCGGAACCCTGACATCTGTTTTTTTAGTTGATGAGAGTATATTATTGATTTTATTCAAAAGAGCATAGCTATCGACAGGCTTGTTAAAGTACGCCCTGAGCCCTTGTTCTTCTGCAACTTCTTCATTTAGCACTCCACTAAAACCAGTAGTAATAATGATCGGTATGTCAGGACGCAATGACAGGAGTTCCCGCGCCAACTCAAGACCCGTTATCCCCGGCATGGTCTGATCGGTAATGACTATATCAATATCTTTCGGCGCCATACGAAATGTATCCAGGGCAAGTAAACTATCTGTCACCACAATCACCTCATATCCGTGGCTTTCCAGTAATTCACACGTATAGTTGGCAACTGATGGCTCATCATCCACCACCATAATGACACCCACGTGATGTTCTGCGTCAAGTTCATTCTTTTCAGCCTGAGCATATTTTTCTGATTCATTAAGTTCCGCATCAATAATCGGAAATAAAAGTAAAAAATCCGTACCTTTACCAACAGTCGAATCGACTAAAATATGTCCGCCGAATTCATGCATAATGCCATGCACCATAGATAAACCCATGCCGGTGCCACGACCGACCTCCTTGGTTGTGAAGAATGGTTCGAAAATACGATTATTCATCTCAATGTCTATACCAGTCCCGGAATCTCTGACTGACAATACGACAAAATCACCCGATATCACAGCATGACATGAATCACATGCATGCTCATGATAACTGGCGGTCTCTACATCAATATCAATGCTGCCGCTAGCCTCAATCGCATCACGAGCATTGATACATAGATTCATGATGATCTGTTCAAGTTGTGCCGGGTCAAAGTTTATCTTCGGGGTGAGTTCAGCAAATCGAGTATAAATGTCGATGTTAGAGGGCAACGCCGGCCGCAACAACCTCAATGATTGCTCCACCACGGGCTGTAGATCGATGTTTGAAACTACACTTGGTATCACTCGACTATAGATCATCATCTGCTCGATCAAATCCCGTGCCCGCTCGCCACCATGTTTTATTTCATCAAGATAGTTTGCCAATTTACTTTCCTTGTCTTGCACGCATTGTTTAATCGCAAGATTGGTATAGCCAAGTATGCTGGCAAGAATATTATTAAAGTCATGCGCGATACCGCCCGTTAACTGGCCGACAGCCTCCATCTTCTGCGATTGAAACAGTTTTTGTTCGAGTTGTTGCCTTTCATGTTCCACTTGCCTCATCTTACTGAGATCATGAACCCAGCCGATCAGACAATCCTCACCGTCCATTTCGATCTTGCCGGCGGCAAGTATTACAGGAAAGACCTCGCCGTTTTTCCTGCGACTCGTTGCTTCGAAATCCTTCACCTCACCTTCTTTATCGAACAGCTTGATATAGGCATCTCTTTCTTCAGGCACTACCCACGTACATAACTCATCCACTGTTTTCCCGATGACTTCATCTGCACTGAACCCCGTTAACATAAGGAAGCCCGGATTAAAGAACAGGATCCTGCTATCACAAAGGCGATAGATAACTACCGCATCGAGTATGTTATAAAATGCTTTGGAAAACCTTTCCTCGGATTTTGTTAGTGCTTGTTCCGCATCATACAAACGACGTAACAGCTCCTCATTGCTGACATCAGGCAAACTGGCTGAATTTTGCCTTTGATGCGCTGAACCTGAAATAGTGCTTGCCTTTTTGCTCATTGCTTGTTTGGGCATTTGCGTTTTCATTCCTCACCTCTGATGATTTGTATTCATCCTTGCCTTTTGCAATCATTAATTAAAGCAATGTGATGAAATTCAACTATCTGCATCGCCCTGCTGTCCTGATGCAATATAGATTCCAGTGTCTTTTTGACATGGCGATAATGGCCAAATCAGACGGTTTTTATGACTGTAAAATAGCGATCACTCGTTTGAATAATTCTCTATGCAATTATCGTGCTAATAACAGAGAAACAGATTGCATTGAGCATCAAAAAAAGCCATGAATAAGCTAGTGATAATTCGTTAGATGGTACAAAAAAACATGAAAAAACAAGCGATTGGATTTGAATTACTTGACACTATCTACAGGATCTCATTATATAGTGTGATATAAAAAGAGCCTTGCCATTCAAATGAACCCTGAACATCAAATCTTTGACATCTCAAAATTTAAAGTTTCATGTGCTGACTGCAGTCTGGCTGAGCTTTGTTTGCCCCTGGGATTAAATATCGATGACCTTGTTGAACTTGAGAATATTATAAAACAGTCACGACCACTGCAGCGCGGCGACTATCTTTTTAATACGGGGGATCCGTTTAAAAGACTGTTTGCAGTCAGATCCGGCGCTATAAAGGTATACAAGGTTTCCGAGGATGGTAATGAACAGATCCTGGGCTTTTATCTTCCGGGTGAGATGCTCGGATTTGACGCAATAGAGGAACAACGACATGTCTGTACAGCAGTTGCATTAGAGACCAGCAGTTATTGTGCGATTCCGTTTTCACGTCTGGAAAATCTGTGCCAACAATTGCCCGGTTTACAGCATCAAATGTTCCGGCTTATGAGTCGCGAAATCTCAACCGAAAATAAATCTTTATTGCTTTTGGGAAAGAAAAATGCTGAAGACAAAATTGCAACATTCCTTATAAGTCTGTCCACACGATTGAATCTGCTTGGCTACTCTGCAACTGAATTCAAATTACCGATGTCACGCCAGGAAATCGGCAATTATCTGGGACTGACAGTTGAAACAGTCAGTCGCATTTTCAGCCGCTTACAAAAAGAAAAACTAATCTCTATGGAGAACGAAATGAATACAATAATGATAACAGCAGAATTGATGCACAATTGGCCTCATTATAAAGAGGACTATTTATGCAAACAATTACCAGAAAATGTAAAGGTTGCTTTAGATTTGCAACACAAAGAACATTCGAGAGGCTTATCTGTAAGAGAGTCAGCCGAAAAGATTTGTAACAAGTTTCCAACGTGTCTGCAAATGGGATTT
>JADFPU010000029.1 GCA_022562175.1 Pseudomonadota bacterium
TAACACCGCAAACATTACCGGAATGTTGTCAATAATCGCTGATAGAAAACCAACCAGGATATTGGCCGTCGTCGCTCCCAGATCGTCATACATAAACCCTGACATCAATTCCAGATAACCCAATACCCCCAGCCCCCCTACGCAGAGCATCACGCCATAAAAGAACATCAGTGTATCCCATTCTATACCGGCCAATTTCCTGTATACATCAAAGTGTGCGGTTTGTTGTTCAGGATCCATTTGCAGGTTGTCATTGTCTAACAATTCAACGCCCAAGGCGCCAACACCCGGACCAATGATCTTGCGACTCCTCATCTTAAGGTAATATCCATATAGATTGAGTAAACCGAGACCGGTCATCATGCCAATGACTGGTGGCAGATGCAGGAAGGTATGTAAACAAACAGCAAGGCTAATGGTAAAAAGAAACAGTCCTATGACAATCAAGGCGCCTTTTTTCATCTCTGCATGATCATCAATTGCATCAGGAAAACCTGACGGAACAAAGAAAAATATAATTGCCGCCGGCACTAACCAATTGACCAGAGAAGGGACAAATAGATAGAAAAATTGCTGGAATGTCACCAGGCCACCTTTCTGCCAGACCATGAGTGTGGTGATATCGCCGAATGGACTAAAGGCGCCACCGGCATTCGCTGCGACGACCACATTGATACAGGCAAGTACAACAAAATCAGTATTCGTTTTACCAACTGCCATCACTATCGTTGCCATGAGTAAGGCAGTCGTTAGATTGTCTGCAATCGGCGATACAACAAATGCTATCACCCCGGTGAGACAGAAAATTGTCTTAAATGAAAACCCCTTGCTGACCAGCCATGACCGCAAGGCATCAAAGACACCACGGTCTTCCATGGTATTGATATACGTCATCGCTACCAGAAGAAATAAAAATAACTCGACAAATTCCAGCAGATTATCTCTGACCACCTGCCCGGCCGTATGTGTATCACCACTTTGCGCATAGACAAAGGCAACAATGATCCAGATTATTCCGGCTGCCACCATCACCGGTTTTGATTTGCGCATATGGATCACTTCTTCAGCGATAACCAGACTGTATGCAAAGCAGAAGACGATAACACATATGATCCCGCCCCAATGCGAGGTAAAATCCTGTAACTGGCTATTTTCTGCCGCGTATACAAGTCCGGGGATCAGAAGAAATAAACCAGTCAGGTATTTGCAGTATGTCATCTGTCGTTTTTTATCTAGCATAATTACCTGTCCTTTCCATTCTCGTCTGTCAAAAGCGCGGTAGTATAATACAAAATTGAGTGCAATCTATAGAATCCAGTGATATAAAAGAAGGATATTAACAATGCAGCCTTGCCCTATTGTATTTGATTAGCATTTCCAGCTGATGTATAAAAAAATAAACTCCCCCCGCAGCAAGCTGACGGGGTATTAAACCCCTTAAAAATTAAAAATATAGTCATGAAAAGCATCTGCATTTATTAGACCTTAAATTTAACCAATAACTGACTTCAAAATCTGCTTGCACATGATTGCCTATCTGAATATTCAAGCCGATAGATTTTTAACAGAGCGACATAATTGTCGTAAGCTTCAGGAATTATTTGGCTGCATCGAAGTAGATTTGCTGTAATTTTACAGGTATATCCCATAGCGGTAAAATGTGTCCACACCACCTGACTTTACCGCAGCACCTGGCATTCTCCAGACTACAGTGGTCTTCTCTTCATGAGCGATAGTCGCCCCACCCCCACCTATCCTGCATTTCTTTCATGCCTTTAGCACCATCAGCGCCCATGCCGGTGAGAATAACACCTATCGCGTTCTTGCCGACGTTATCTGCCACCGAGTTGAACAGGACATATCCAGTCTTAAAATCACTTTCAGTCTATCGTCATTTTTGTCATTTTCTTTATGGGATTTCTGCAAAATATATACCAAGACAGTAATCAGGTTATTATGCGCAGGATCTATAACCTGCTGCATAGAGGACTAACTTCTTTATTTATAAATTTCAGGAAGATAAGAGGGCAATCCCGAAATGAACAGCGTGGACCCTGTTGACAGAATTATGTCAGTGTCACGAATATGTCAGTGTCACGGCAATAATTAGTCACGCTCTCTATCTAAATTGGCGCCATGATATTGTTCAGACAGAACGTGCAAAGGTTCCAAAATAACTTATGGCTCGTCAGTTTGTGTGTGGGAGGTCTGAAACCCGTAATACTTTTCTCGCTAACACACAAAGCGCGCTAAGAAATTACTGATCTGCCCCATCTGCAATCCACTTGCCTATCTGGTTTTACCTCATTAACCTGCCTTTTCCTTTGCGTGCTTTGCGTCTTAGCGAGAGCAATAATCATATTGGGATACACACACAACTGCGGAGAACGCAAACTTTTTTACCATACAGTCGTTTGCAAATTCCGAGCAGACTTTACCTGTCTACTTGATCCAGCCTTCTGTACAATCCACCATCATGTTCAGCAAACGTATCACTACATTTTCAATACTCGCTATCAGCCTGATTGCGTTTGGGCTTGGCGTAGGCTTGTATTCCGCTAATTATTATAAACCTGATACTAAACAGGCAATTACAGGGATGCTCTGGCCCAACCCCAAACAGCTAAGACACTTCGCCACCATCGACCATGCTGGGGATGTGTTTGGGCTGGACAATCTTCGGGGAAAATGGTCTTTTTTATTCTTCGGCTATACACATTGCCCTGATATATGTCCGCAGACCCTGGCCGTTCTTAACCAGGTCCATAAGCAACTAGGCAACGCCAGGCCAGCAAGCGATGTGCAGATAATCTTTGTCTCTGTCGACTCCGGCCGCGACCAGTCACAACAACTCGCTGAATACGTCAGCTATTTTAATCAGGATTTTATAGGCCTTGGTGGGACGCCTGAACAAGTGCAAAGTCTTGCCAGCCAAATTGGTGTGCTTTATATCATAGGTGAGGAGGCAGCCGATGGTGGATATCTGGTAGATCACTCTGCTTCATTATTTCTGATCGATCCGGATGGGCGTTTAATTGCTGTTTTTAGCGCACCACATCAGGCAGATCCCATCGTATCCCGCTTTAAAAAGATAAAAACCTTTCTGGAAAAGCATTAATGATATCCTTGGTCACTCGCTATATTAACCAATGACCAATGCCCCGTGACGATTGACAAATGCAAACAAACACCTTGTTTCTGTTACTGGTATCAATATTTCCAATATGCCTGTCTGCACAGGAAAATATCCTGATCCACAATGCCTGGATAAATGAGGCCCCGCCAAATGCCCGCGTTAATGCAGGATATTTCGAAATCGAAAACCATCAGCAGCATGCCATCACGCTAGTGCAGGTCAGTAGCGAAGAATATGAACGGATAGACATCCATCGCTCGGTTGTGTCTGACGGCGTCGCAAAGATGGTGTTGCAAAAATCGGTGATCATAGCGGCCAATACTGCTCTGACATTTGTCCCTGGAGATTATCACCTCATGCTACATCATCCCCGCAAGCAGTTCCGGGCAGGACAACAGATTCAATTATCATTAATGTTTGCAAACGGCAAGGAGATGACCGTAATGGCCGAGATCAGACGTTTACACGGTCACCATCATTAATTTACCGGTTTTTCAGTAGCATCACCAGACCAATAACCAATGACTACAAACATCCTGGATTACTTAAAGACTCTACCTCAATACATACTCCCACATCATTTTCTATCCAGACTGGTATTTTACGCCACACGTAGTCAATGGCGTCCCTGGAAAAATCTGCTGATTAAATATTTTATTCGTCTCTATCGGGTTGATATGAACATTGCCAAGCAAGCAGATTACCGGCAGTACAGTAGTTTTAACCACTTCTTCACCCGTGAGTTGAATAACGACGCAAGACCGATTGTAGCTGATATGGAGTGTATAGCCTCGCCAGTTGATGGAACCATCAGCCAGACAGGATTGATCAGTGATACTGATATTTTTCAGGCCAAAGGACGTTTGTTTAACCTGACCGCTTTACTCGCTGCAAAGCCAGAGTTGAGTAATTATTTCCGCAACGGCTGTTTTGCAACGCTGTACCTGTCGCCCAGAGATTATCACAGGATCCACATGCCGATCGATGGACAGCTGGAAGAGATGATCTATGTACCGGGACGCCTGTTTGCCGTCAATAATTCGGCAGCGAGAAATATCGATCAGCTCTTTTGCAGGAATGAAAGACTTATTAAAATCTTTGACACCGTCATAGGAAAGATGGCAATCATCTCTGTCGGGGCACTGTTTGTTGGAAGCATGGAGACTGTCTGGGCCGGCCAGATAACACCTGCAAGAAAACGTGAAATCAGCCACTGGCATTACCAGCAGACAGGACAAAATATTAGCTTATCTAAAGGTGAGGAACTGGCTCGTTTTAATATGGGTTCAACTGTGATTTTATTATTTGGACCCGGTCGCATCGAATGGTCACAGGCATTACAACCGGAAAGTCCTGTAAAAATGGGAGCAGCACTAGGCAAGATAATAATTAAACACGGAGCCACAGAGGACACAGAGAAATAATATAATAAAAATAAACAAGCATTTTAAAGATATAGGGTGGGGTGAATGAAGTGATACTCACCATTTTTACCGGTGAATTTCACTTATGCTCAATTAAACCTGTAGATGCTGGAATTTAATAACTAACCTCAGCTGCGCATAAAAAATAAGTGACATTTACAACTGGGAGACTGTGACTGGAAAAAGCTTCCGCTCCTGCTCTCGCCCCTTACTTACGTCCTGTAGGTAATATGTTCCTGACATTTTCAACCGAATATGTCCTATATTCGTCCTGGATGATTTATTAGTCGAATCGTATATCTGAGTGACTCTGTTGAATAAAACCCTGACAGGATTAACAGGCCGCTCCTGCGCGTCCTGCGCTCGCGGCATTAGTGCTTCCTTACACGTCATTTTTCAGGATAAACAAGATAAATGAGGATTGGGAATGAAGAATTACACATCCTGTTAATCTTGTAACAATCCTGTACATCCTGTTATCTACATGGATGTAGTGTATGCAGGTTTTGCATGGACGACTCCAGGGAAGGAGGAGGTACGATTACATGGATGTAATCGGTAGAGTCGAGCCTGGAGCAGGGACCGAGTGAACGTCTGGAACACGTTCTCTAGCAAAAACCTGTCTTGTTTTTTATTGGACTGTTCAAGTAATGTCAGAGGCTTATACGCAACTCAGGTTAACACAGCTAAATGTTGATATTATTTTTTATTTCTCTGTGTCCTCTGTGGCTCTGTGTTTAATCAAATATTTAAATGGCCTGGAAATATCATATTAATAACCGATTGCCCTGATACACAGTGTCATTAACGCACCCGGCATAAACCCCAGGAACAACAGGCTTAAACCATTCAAACTCAGGATAAAACGCATCTCCTGGGATGCCTTGATGGCAGTCATTTGCTGCGGTTTATCGAAATACATAAGCTTGACGATACGCAAATAATAATAAGCACCGATGACTGATAAAATAACAGCTACTGTGGCCAACCAGATATAGCCGTTGGCAATTATTTCCTTTAAGACAAACCACTTTGCCCAAAAACCGATAAAGGGTGGAACACCCGCCATTGAAAACATCAGGATTAACATAATAAAGGCAAACCACGGGCTTCGATCAGACAAGCCTTTAAAATCATCCAGATTGTCCGCTTCGTAGCCCTTACGTCCTAACAGGATCACCATGCCGAAGGCACCCATGATCATCAAGGCATAGATCATCACATAAAACATCGAGCCGGCATAGCCCAACTGTGTTGCCGAGGCAATACCGAGCATAAAGAAACCCATATGGGCAATGGTCGAATAGGCCAGCATTCTTTTAATATTAGTCTGCGAAATAGCGATGATGTTACCTGCGGCCATGGACAGTACAGATAGTATTATCAACATGCCTTGCCAGTCTCCTGCCATAGGCCCCATGCCATCAACCAGTAAACGGATGGCCATAGCAAAAGCAGCCAGTTTCGGGGCAGTGCTGACAAATAGCGTGACTGAAGTAGGTGAGCCTTCATAAACATCCGGCAACCACATATGAAAGGGTACAAGACCAAGCTTGAACGCTATACCGACAATAACAAATACCAGACCAAACACCAGTAAAATGTTATTACCGGATTGTGCCTCTATGTATGCAGACAATGCTGGTAATTCTAATGTCCCTGAGACGCCATAAAGGATAGAGATGCCGTATAACAGTATGCCCGATGCCAACGCCCCCAGAACAAAATACTTCATCGCCGCTTCAGAGGCTGTTTGAGATTCTCTGTGCATAGCAACCATTGAATAGAGCGACAGGGACATTAACTCAAGCCCAAGATAAACTGTTAACAGGCTGTTTGCTGACACCATTACCATCATGCCCAACACTGCAAACAAACCAAGCACAAAGTACTCGCCCTTAATCAGCTCATGTTCTTTCAGATAATCATAAGAATAAAAAAACACGCAAATAGTAATCGCACATATACTGACTTTTAGTACGCCACTCATGCTATCGCTGACGAAATTACCAAAAAATAAACGTTTCGATTCATCGGGAAAATCGATGAGTACAAGAAATATGATTACAATTAAAGCAATCTGGGCTAACCAGTAAGTGAGTGTTGCATGCTTTTCAATATGCAAGGTATCGGCAATAAGAATAATACAGGCCAGTACCAGCAGGGTGATTTCAGGTACTATAAAAACAAGTTCTGCTGTTATTGTCATCTCTATCCCAATTTCGTTTGAATCATATGCTCGAACAAATGTTCGATTGTTGGATGCATAACTTCAAAAATCGGTGCAGGCCAGACACCAAATAGCAATATAACTATCGCAAGCAAACCGAGGATCAGCCCTTCACGTGGTGTAATATCAGTCAACTCTGCAACCTTATCATTGGCAATATCACCAAAAATTACCCGCTTATACATCCATAAGGTGAAGGCTGCTCCAAGAATTAAAATCGTAGCCGCAAGAAAGGCAATCAAAAAGCTGGCCTGAAAGCTGCTGATTATCACCAGAAATTCACCGACAAAACCTGATGTTCCCGGCAATCCTGCGTTAGCCATTGCAAACAGCATCATAAACGCCGCAAACCTGGGCATAGTGTTGACTACGCCACCATAGTCCTTGATTTGCCTGCTGTGCAAGCGCTCATACATCACACCGACGCACAGAAACAGGGCCGCGGAAATAAAACCATGGGATATCATTTGCATCATACCACCTTCGATTGCCATGATGGCGCCACTGGCAGAGTTGCCTGAATGATAGATTGAAAAGGCAACAAAAAAACCAAGTGTCGCAAAGCCCATATGTGATATTGAAGAATAGGCAATCAACTTTTTCATATCTTGTTGAACCAGTGCAACAAAACCAATATAAACTATGGCAATCAATGATAAGGTAATCATCAGACCATCAAACGCGAAACTAGCATCTGGTACAACAGGCAAACTGAACCGTAGAAAACCGTATCCCCCCATCTTCAACATGATGGCCGCCAGAATCACAGAACCACCGGTCGGCGCTTCAACATGTGCATCCGGTAACCATGTGTGTACCGGCCACATTGGCACTTTTACAGCGAACGCCAACAGAAACGCGATGAAGATGTATTTCTGTGCTGTCAGTGACAAGGGCAACGCATGCAGATCCGGGATATAAAAACTTCCGGCTTCGGAGTACAAATACAACAAGGCAATCAACATAAACACCGAACCAAGGAAGGTATACAGAAAGAACTTGATAGTGGCATAGACCCTCCCCGGACCACCCCATATACCAATGATCAGAAACATCGGGATCAACATCGCTTCCCAGAAGAAATAGAACAGCATGGCATCCAGCGATGCAAAGACGCCATTCATTAGTCCTTCCAGGATCAGGAATGCCGCCATGTATTGAGAAATACGCTTTTCGATAATCTCCCAGGCTGCGAGCACTATCAGCATCGTTATGAAAGACGTCAGCATAATGAGTGGCAGTGAAATACCATCAATACCAAGACTATAATAGATGTCGAACCTGTCTATCCAGAGTGCTTTTTCGACGAACTGAAACTTATAACTGCTAGTGTCAAAACGAACATACAGCAAGATTGATAAAACAAAGACCAGTATGGATACCGCCAAACTAAAGTATTTGACAGTTTCTTCCTGCCGGTCGCCGGCATAAAGCACCCACAACCCTGCCAGGATCGGAGTCCAGATCACTAAACTCAATAATGGTAAATTCTCAAACATTATTTTCTAAAAATATATTAAACACAGAGACACGGAGGACACAGAGATAATAAAATATTAAAATCATAAAACTATTCGTTTGATCCCATTCTTTAAAAGAGTTGTATAGAAATTGATTAATAACCCTGTCTTTACACCACTGAGTCGTAAATACGTTAGTATTTGCGATTGATGTATGGGTAATAATTTCTCGACAGTTTTTAATTCAATCACTAGTTTATCCGGTATTAAAATATCCATTCTATATCCACATTTAAGTTCAACACTTTTATATTTAATTGGTAATTCAATTTGTCTTTTTATGTCTAAACCTTGTACTTTTAGTTCATACGCCAAACATTCTTCATATGCAGACTCAAGCAATCCTGGCCCTAATTCTCTATGTACTTCAATCGCACATCCAATTACTACCTCTGTGATCGGGTCTGAACCACTTTTTATATCAAATGGATCCATCCTGTATTTCCTCCGTGTACTCCGTGTCTCCGTGTTGAAAATAAATTAATTCAAAATGCCGTGAACAAATATTCCTAGTAAAAACAAAAGACCTAGAATCATTGCGAAGGCGTAGTCATATAAATAACCTGACTGTATGGTACGTACAACACTGGAAAACCAGCGAATGGTTAACGCTGTACCATTAACAAAAAAACCGTCTATCAATCTGACATCTCCGAAACGCCACAAAAAACGGCCGATTTCTCTGCTGCCCCTGGCAAACACAACCTGATAAAAGTCATCGAAACCGTATTTATTAATCAGTATTTTATGCAGTAAACTGAAACGCTTTTCCAGAATAGCCGGCATATAAGGAAACTTTATATATAAAACCCAGGCAGTCACTACACCCGCCAGGGTTAAATAAACCGGTGCAGACTTAAATGCGTGAAGGGTAAAACTGAACACGCCATGATAATCTTTGCCCATTTCTGCCAGCACATCATGTGTCGAAGCAACATGGATAGCCTGCATAAAATAGCCGTCAAACAACATCGGCCCAATAAGAAATATACCTGCAAGCAAAGATGGAATTGCCAGTATGACTAGCGGCACCGTAATAACTTTCGGTGCTTCATGCAGATGCTCCCAGGTATGTTTGTTGAGCCGTTCCTTGCCGTGAAACGTCAGGAAAAACAACCGGAAAGAATACAGGGCCGTGATAAACACGCCGGCAAGAACTGCATAATATGCAAAACCTGCTACCGGTAAATTTGAGTGATACACTGCCTCAATGATCGCATCTTTTGAAAAGAAGCCCGACGTCCCGGGAAAACCAATCAACGCGAGAGAACCTATCAGACAAGTAAACCATGTGATTGGCATATAACGGTAGAGCCCACCCATCTTGCGCATATCCTGTTCGTGATGCATGGCAATAATCACTGCGCCCGCACACAAAAATAACAGGGCCTTAAAAAATGCATGCGTCACCAGATGAAACATCGCCGCTGCATAGGCAGAAGCACCCAACGCCACTGTCATATAGCCTAATTGTGACAAGGTCGAGTAGGCAATAACCCTTTTAATATCATTTTGCACGAGACCGACCAGCCCCATAGAGATAGCTGTCACTGCACCGATAACCATGACAAAACTCAAGGCTGTTTCTGATAATTCAAACATGGGTGACATCCGCGCTACCATAAAGATACCGGCGGTGACCATGGTCGCCGCATGAATCAAGGCGGAAATTGGTGTCGGACCTTCCATCGAATCAGGCAACCATACATGCAACGGGACTTGAGCGGATTTACCCATGGCGCCAATAAACAGACAGATGCAGATGAATGACATGAGTGACCAATCATGCCCCGCAACGATTTCTATCGTTGCCGTAGAGAGCGCCGGTGCTTGCTGGAATACCTCTGCATAATCGAGCGTATTGAAATACATCAATATTGCGGCAATGCCTAGCAGGAAGCCAAAATCACCGACCCGGTTGACCAGAAACGCCTTGAGGCCGGCAAACACTGCCTTATCGCGCTTGAACCAGAAGCCGATCAAAAGATAAGACACCAGACCAACGCCT
This sequence comes from Pseudomonadota bacterium, assembly GCA_022562175.1. Taxonomy (GTDB): domain Bacteria; phylum Pseudomonadota; class Gammaproteobacteria; order Eutrophobiales; family Eutrophobiaceae; genus B75T3L11. The sequence continues at coordinate 10,319 of JADFPU010000029.1, forward strand.
TCCCAACCGAAGAATAACTGCACAAAGTTATTCGACATGACCAGCATCAACATGAAAAAGGTAAACAACGACATATAACTGAAAAAGCGTTGATAGCCCAGATCATCATGCATATAACCTATGGTATAGATGTGGATCATCCAGGAAACAAAGGTTACCACCACCATCATCGTTACTGACAGGCGATCAACTAAAAAGCCTACCTCAAAATGAATATTACCCACGCTCAGCCAGGTATAGACAGCACCATTGTAAGCGGCAGCACCATCAAATACATGGTGCTTATAGGCAATTAACGACAGGATACTGGCGATCCCAACCCCCGCTATTGTCACCCAATGCGCACCATTGCGACCAACAATGCGACCGAACAAACCAGCGATAATTGCACCGGTTAATGGCGCCAGCACGATAGCAAGATAAATAGCTTCCATATTGTCAAAAATATTCATCCCTTCAGTGTATCCAGATCAGCGACATTGATGGTTTTACGTTTACGAAACAACACGACAAGTATGGCAAGACCTATCGCCGATTCTGCTGCTGCCACCGTCAGGATAAAAAATACAAAGACCTGACCTCTGATATCACCATGAAAATGAGAAAAGGCAATAAAATTCATATTCACCGATAACAGCATGAGCTCTATACACATCAATAAGATGATGACATTTTTGCGATTGATGAAAATACCGGCAACACTGATACAAAACAGGATTGCGGCAAGAACCAGGACGTCTGTAAGCATTAACATATTTGTATCTCGTATCTTGTGAAACGTATCTTGTTCACCACTTTACGCTTCACGAATAACGCTTCACGTATCACGCTTTTCCGACTCCATCTTCACCAACCTGACCCTGTCTTCTCTCTTTACTGCTACCTGTTGCTCCGGCTTGGGGGTCTTTAAGGTTTTTGATTTACGCATCGTCAACGCAATAGCTGCGATAATCGCGACTAATAATATTGCACCGGCAATTTCAAACGGGTACAGGTATTCGGTATACAGAATCAAACCTAGTTCTGCAGTATTGCTATAATCCGCCGCATGCTTTATACCTTCTGCCTGATTCAGATTAAAGCTGTCGGAACTGACGATCAAAGCCATGAACAAGAGCATTAAAACAGCCACCAGAATGCCGACCGGCAAATATCTGGTAAATCCTTCACGCAATGGCGCAAGATTAATATCAAGCATCATTACCACGAACAGAAACAGCACCATAACGGCCCCGACATAGACCAATACCAGCGTGATTGCTAAAAATTCCGCTTCTAACAACAACCAGATCGCTGCGCTTGAAAAAAAGGAAAGAACCAGAAACAAGGCTGCATGCACAGGATTACGCACAGTAATCACCATACTTGCAGAAATTATCAATATTGCTGCGAAAAAATAAAATATAATTTGTTCAATCATTATTTTTTTTATTGGTTATTTTTTTAATTGTTTCTTTTTTTATTTCCTTCCAATCACCACTTACTAATTACTATCGATAAACTGCATCTTCAGCACGGTCTTCTGCAATCTGTCTTTCCGCCCTGTCACCGACTTCCAGTAATCGCTGCTTTGTCATTAACAGATCACCACGCTTTTCACCGTGATATTCAAATATACGTGTCTCAACAATGGCATCCACAGGACATGACTCTTCACAAAGCCCGCAAAAAATACATTTTGTCAGATCGATATCATAAAGTGTGGTGCGACGTGAACCATCATCTCGCTGCTCTGACTCAATTGTGATCGCAACCGCCGGGCAAACAGCCTCACATAATTTACAGGCAATACAACGTTCTTCACCATTTGCATAACGACGCAAGGCATGCAATCCGCGGAAACGCGGAGACTGCGGTGTCTTTTCCTCTGGATACTGAACCGTTATCTTGCGTTTAAACAAATGTCTGCCAGTGAGTTGCAGGCCTTTCAGCAATTCCCACAAGAGAAGACTTTGAAAATAATTCTTTATCGCTTGCATTTTATTAACTTAATTAATCATTCGATTAAATTTTAAGTATATAGCAGTTTATTAAGTCGTAATCTTTAACCACAAACGCCTATATGGACGTAGGCGGTTGAAAACGTATGGAACAAGTTTTTCCAGCACACCCAGTGCACTGAGGTAATTAATATTTTTGTGGCTTTCATGCTCTGTGGCCTCTGTGGCAAATATACCTAATCAAACCAGGGTGGTATCTGTGCGACAACCAGTACCGATACCACGACCAACCAGACTATCGTGATTGGAATAAACACCTTCCAGCCCAAACGCATTATCTGATCATAGCGATAACGTGGAAATGTTGCTCTAAACCAGAGAAACAGGAACAGGAAGAAAGACGTCTTCATTAATAACCAGATAATACTTGGCTCGCCAAGAAACGGAACGCCTTGAAATGGTGACAACCAGCCGCCACAGAACATGATCGCAGTCAGTATGGAGATGAGCATCATATTGGCGTATTCCGCCATAAAAAAGATCGAGAACGCCATACCACCATATTCAACATGAAAACCCGCGACGATTTCCGATTCCCCTTCAGAAACATCAAAAGGTGCGCGATTGGTTTCTGCAACACCCGCAAGAAAAAACACAATAAAAAGTGGCCACAAGGGGAGCCAGAACCAATGCAGTAAACTGCCATCCTGTGCACGGACAATATCCCCCAGATTCAGACTGCCCGCAGCAATCAACACACCTACAAGGGCAAATCCCATGGCAATCTCATATGCTATGATTTGCGCGACTGCTCTCATTGAACCGATAAAGGCGTACTTTGAATTAGATGCCCAGCCGGCGATAATGATGCCGTATACCGCAAGTGATGTAAGTGCCAGGATGTATAACAACCCCGCATTAATATCGGCCAGCACCGCCACATCATTAAACGGGATCACTGCCCAGGCCGCCAGTGAAGGTGCCAGAGAAAGTATCGGCGCAATGATAAATAATTTCTTGTTAGCCCCGCTGGGGATAATGATCTCTTTAAAGGTCAATTTAAGCGCATCGGCGATAGGTTGTAACAACCCTAGTGGGCCAACCCGATTAGGGCCAATGCGAACCTGAATGTAGCCAATTATCTTTCGTTCAGCATAGGTAAGGTAAGCCACTCCCAGCAATACTGGAATCAATATCACGATAATTTTAATCAGCGCATCCAGTGTATAAAGCGCCTGCACCTCGATTGACGCTGGAAACAAGCTTCCAACGAAGGGACTCAAAAGATTATTTCTTATAAATTCAAACATTTCGTTCTATCAGCATCTTTCCAGTGTTATATCACCAAACCATGGCCCCAGTGCATAACATGCCGGGTGTGCTGCATGGATTAAGACCGTATTGTCGGGCAAGCGATCATCAATCAGTAAAGGTAATTGCAAGCCAACTCCATTTTGTTTGACGAGCACGTTCTGTTCAGTAGAGATACCCAGTTTATTTGCAGACTCATTATTAATGTGTACAGCCCCGTCCGCTACGTCCCTGGTCTGTTGCAGGGCCGACGCTCGCCTGACCAGAGAGTCTGCTGAATTCATCTGGAAATCAGTCATCCTCTGTAGAGAGCCGTTGGCTATACTCAATGCGCCCGGTAACTGCCCGCCATCTGTAAGCCCTGGTTTGATATCATCAAGCATGCCAGCCAGTTCATCCGTGATTTCATTGACCGTATTGTAATCAAAACCTGCCTGATTCAAGGTATTGCCCAACACACGCAGGACTTTCCAGGCAGGACGTGATTCGCCTACTGTTGTTACGGCACTGCAAAAGCCCTGTCTAACACCTTCAACATTGACTATGCTGCCCTCGTTTTCTGCATAGTGGGCAATCGGTAAAAGTATATCTGCATAATCTGCAATCTGTGTTGTCATATAAGGTGTCATAGCTATCACACAGCTTGCGGCTTGCAGTGCTGTCAGTGCCAACTGACCATCCCAGCAATCCAGCTCCGGCTCGAGGTTTAACAAGACATACGCAGATAATTGTTCCTCAAACATGCTGGTGGCATTAAGTCCGGTATTATTCGTGGCAAGCCCGGCCACAGTACGGTGCGGTAACGCCCCAACCAAACATGCCCCGGCAGTGTTGGCGTGCCCACTCATATATCCAAAATTGGCATGCGTCAGCCTTGCGATCATATCGGCGAGATAGCGGATCGCCGAAAATTGCGGATGTGCAACGGCGACATTTCCCAGCAACACTGCTCTTGTCTCTGCCGATGCAAGCTTCCCGGCAATTTGACGGTGTGTCTCCTCAACCTGTACCTGATTAACCAGGCGCTCGACATCCTTGCCGACAGCCTTGTTGTCAGACTCCAGTAACACCTTGACGATAGCGGCCAGCATTGCAGGTAACACGCCCGGTGAACTGATCAGTTTATCGGAAGTTCGATAATTAAATTCGTAATCAACAGAATTAACCAGCATGATGTCGGCACCCTTGAGTACGGCTTTACGCAAGCGGTGGTTAATCATTGGTTGTTCCTTACGCGGATAGGCGCCGATTAACAGGGCGGCATCGAGCGCTTCCAGTTCCGCTATCGGCATCCCCAGCCAGGGAAATAGCGGGGCAACATCCTGATCGGTGAAATCAACCTGATGTATACGGTGATCGATATTGTGACAGCCGAGACCCCGCATTAATTTCTGTAAAAGATACAGTTCTTCACAGGTCGATGTTGGTGCTGCCAATGCGCCTATCCTGTTAGCACCATCTGTTGCAATAATTTCTTCAAGACGCTCTTTAATAGTCTGAAAAGCAGTCTGCCAATCTACTTGCCGCCATTCACCATTTTCCTTAAGCATGGGTGCCAATAAGCGATCATCACTATAAAGACCTTCATAACTGAACCGATCCCTGTCAGAAATCCACACTTCATTGATCATTTCATTCTCTGCCGGAACAACCCGCTTCACACGGTCATCTTTCACATGAAAATAGATATTTGATCCAACCGCATCATGCGGCGCAATACCATTATATTGTGCCATTTCCCAGCTACGTGCAGAGAAGCGGAACGGTTTTGAAGTCAACGCGCCGACTGGACACAGATCGATGATGTTTCCTGACAGCTCGGAACACATACTCTTCTCTATATAGGTACCTATCAGCATGTGTTCGCCACGCCCTGTTGCGCCCAATTCCTGCAACCCTGCAATTTCTTCCCCGAAGCGCACACAGCGTGTACAATGAATACAGCGTGTCATATCTGTCTGCACCAGCGGCCCAATATTTTTATCCTGAACAACACGCTTTTGTTCCTGATATCGAGACACATCCCGGCCATAGCCCATAGCCAGGTCCTGTAATTCACATTCTCCACCCTGATCGCAGATCGGACAATCCAGCGGGTGATTGATGAGAAGAAACTCCATCACAGATTTTTGCGCCTCAACAGCATAGGCTGATTTGGTCGAGACCTTCATACCATCCATCACCGGTGTCGCACAGGCGGGCAGCGGCTTCGGTGCCTTCTCCACCTCCACCAGACACATGCGGCAGTTGGCGGCAACGCTCAAGTTTTTGTGATAACAAAATCGCGGCACATAGATATCGTTGGCGTCAGTAACCTCGATCAACATCTGGCCCTTCTTCGCCTCATAGGGTTTACCGTCAACTTCGATTGTTATTGTATCGTCAGACATTGATTTATTAATCTATATAAACACTAGAGGCATAGACGACTGCATGGACCTCGGTACCCCCTTGTGGGGTGTGCAGGAGGTAGAGCGACGCAGGAAGCCAAAGCCGAGGACATGGAGTAATTAAACCAAATATTCTTTGGCACAATAATAGATCCTTCGTGTTTTTCTAACGAAATTAACATTTATTAAGACCTGCTTTTTCATAATTATAATTTCTCTGTGCCTCTGCGTTTAATATCTAAGCTGCTTTATTTTTAATTTCATCAACAATACTACGGCCATTATTTTCGATCATGTATTCAAACTCATGCCGGTAATGTCTGAGCATTCCCTGTACAGGCCAGGCGGCCGCATCACCCAAAGCACAGATCGTGTGTCCTTCTATCTTCTTTGATATATCGAGCAATTTATCCAGGTCTTGTTTGTGTCCCTGACCAGTCATTATTCGCGTGATCATCCGATACAACCAACCCGTGCCTTCCCGGCAAGGTGTGCATTGACCACAGGATTCCGTATAATAAAAACGTGAGATACGCTGTAACATACGTACCATACAGGTCGTCTCATCCATCACGACGACAGCACCAGAACCAAGCAGGGAGCCCGCCTTCTGGATAGAGTCATAATCCATATTGACCTGCATCATGATCTCACCGGGCAACACCGGAACTGAAGATCCTCCTGGAATAACAGCCTTTAAAGAATGACCATCACGTACTCCACCCGCCATTTCCAACAGTTTTGTAAACGGTGTGCCCATTGGTATTTCAAAGTTCCCCGGCCGATTTACATGACCACTGACAGAAAAGCATTTCGTGCCACCACTGTTTTCCACACCCAATCCTGCAAACCATTTTGCACCGTTGCGCATTATGCTGGGCACGGAACAGAAGGTCTCTGTATTGTTGATAGTCGTTGGGCGACCATAGAGTCCATAGTTTGCCGGGAATGGTGGTTTGAAACGCGGCATGCCTTTTTTACCTTCCAGCGATTCCAGTAATGCAGTCTCTTCACCACATATATAGGCGCCTGCACCTAATGATGCATAGATATCAAGGTTAATGTCAGAACCCATAACGCCTTTACCGAGATAGCCCAGCGAGTAGGCTTCTTTCAAGGCATTTTCAAATCGTTGATAGGGTTCATCCATAAACTCACCACGGATATAGTTATAGCTGACCGTCGCACCCATGGCATAACAGGCAATGGCCAACCCTTCTACCACCGCGTGGGGGTTAAATCTGAGGATATCACGATCTTTACAAGTGCCCGGCTCAGCCTCATCGGAATTACACACCACATATTTCTGTCCCTTTATCTGAGGTGATGACATAAAACTCCACTTGAGACCAGTAGGGAAGCCTGCACCACCGCGACCGCGCAGACCGGAATTTTTAACTTCTTCTATAATCGATTCCGGTGTTGTGTTCTGCTGGATGATGTTTTTCCAGGCATCGTAGCCACCGACCTTGTAATAGTTTTCCAGGGTCCACGGTTCATCATATTGCAAGGTAGCATAACAAACCTGATTACTATCTTTTGCAGCCATCAGTCCAGCTTATCCAGTATCTCGTCGATCATTCCGCTAGTCAGGTTCTCGTAGTACTTATGATCGATCATCATCATTGGCCCACCACAACAGGCCGCCAGACATTCCTCTTCCTGTTTTATATAAAAGCGGCCATCACTGGTTGATTCGCCAGTCTTGATATCAAGCTTACGCTCAATATGTTCAACGATTTCATCCGAACCGCGCAGCATGCAGGAAATATTAGTACACACTGAAATACTGTGACGCCCGACAGGCTCGGTCTCCAGCATCGAATAAAATGAAGCGATTTCATACACGGCAATAGTGGCCATATCCAGATAAGCGGCCACAGCATCCATGAGTTCCGTGGTCAAGTAGCCATTATTCTCATGCTGTACCACACGCATGGCCGCCAGCACCGCCGATTGCTTCTGATCCGGCGGATACTTGGTTATCCAGCGATCAATCTCCTCCCGCGCATGCTTACTTAGTTCTTTTGCTGTTGTTTCAGTCACTTTTCTTAATATTATGCTTTAAATTAATATTTTATTAACCACAGAGGGCACAGAGCACAAAGAGTTAAATCTAAATAACTCTTTGTGCTCTGTGCCCTCTGTGTACTCTGTAGCCATATTTATTCACCTGTCGATTTCGCCAAAAACTATATCCTGCGTGCCGATAACAGCCACCATATCCGCTAACATATGACCCTTTACCATTTCATTTATGGCTGATAGATGTGCAAATCCAGGCGCCCGGATCTTTACCCGGTAGGGTTTATTGGCGCCATCTGAAATCAAATAAATGCCTCCGGTTTCAGGATTAGCAATCATCGACTTCCAATCAATCGATAAATATAAAGCATCAGCTAATCCAGCAATTGTTTCATTATCCGAAAAGTATTTTTTAGCGAACAAAGCTCCGGCAGCTAATATACCTGAATCAATGCTCGAAAATTCACTATCCCAAGCTCGTTCACCTGTTTCCTGCCATATGAAATGTCTAAACCATCCTGCACAATTGCGTTCAGGATTAAATCCATCTCTCAAACCAACTACACTTTCTAATGTTTCAATGATTAATGCTTCGGCATTATTTATCCATCCCATTTCATTAGCTATACATAATGAAATT
>JADFPU010000030.1 GCA_022562175.1 Pseudomonadota bacterium
AAGAATATCACGGAATCGATGAATTGTGATCGATGCGGGGCGAGTATATCCCGAACCGGGGAAGGGATTAAACGGGATCAGGTTAATTTTTGCCGGGATCCCCCTGAGAATTCGGGCGAGTTGACGAGCCTCTGCGATACCATCATTGACGCCGGCCAGCAGTATGTACTCAAAGGTTACTGGGTCGCCATTATTTGACCGGGAGTAGCGCTTGCAGGCCGCCAGTAGTTCGCTGATAGGATAACTCCTGTTCAGCGGTACCAGAGTGTTGCGTAATTCATCGGTAGGCGCATGCAGTGACACGGCCAGACTTATGTTGCTGATACTGGCCAGTTTGTCTATAGCAGGCACCACGCCTGCGGTACTCAAGGTTACCCTTTTGTGAGCGAGGTTGAAGCCAAGATTGCTCATCATCAGGCCAATGGCAGTGATGACGTTATCAAAATTCAATAATGGTTCTCCCATCCCCATCATCACCACATTGGTGATGATGCGCCGCTTGCTCTGAAAGTGCCCAAGCTGCTGGTTGATCAACCACAGTTGACCAATGATTTCAGCGACGCTGAGATTACGATTGAAGCCCTGTTTACCCGTTGAGCAGAAGCTGCAATCCAGTGCACAACCAACCTGGGAGGATATGCACAGTGTGCCGCGTTCCTGCTCCGGGATGAAAACAGTTTCGATACAGTTATGCGGGTCGATACGTAGCAACCATTTGCAGGTACCGTCAGACGAGGTCTGCTGCGAGACTATCTCGGGCAGCTGGAAATGCCCGATTTCAGGTAATCGCTGACGTAACGGCTTGCTCATATCAGTCATCTGCTCGACATCAATTACGCCCTGGTGATAGATCCATTTCATTAGTTGGCTGGCACGATATGGTTTTTCACCGATGTCGGTGAAAAACTGTTGCAAGCCGGCATGGCTTAGATCGAAGAAATTGCTGCTAGTGGACATCATGTATCAGCATACTGTGGCGTTTGATAAGTTCATCAAGATTAATAACTCGACTGATTTGGAGCCGATTTGTCCTGTTTGCCGGGATTTTACCAGTTCAGCCTGGTAATGCGTACTTTATAGTGCGGTCTTTAAGTGAGTACCCATCGGTTAGTTCTTAAGCGATTTTTAGTTAGTGACGTAGCCTGCGCCGGTTTTTAACCACAGAGGTCACGGAGAACACGGAGAAAAACGAGCTACCAGCCATTAATACTCCGTGTTCTCCGTTGTTTATCATGAAGACTAAAATGATAACTCAATTATGGACGGTCACTACCTAGTTGTTGCGTGGGCAGATTTCTTCGGTCTGGAAAAAGAAGCTGATTTCAGTTGCTGCAGTCTCTGGACTATCAGAGCCATGCACAATGTTTTTGTGCATTTCGTCTTCAGTATTGTCTCGGGCAAAGCTGTAACGCAGTGTTCCTGGTTCCGCTTTTGTGGGATTTGTCGCGCCCATCAATTCACGATTCAGTTTTATCGCATCTTCTCCCTCCAGCACCTGTATCATCACCGGCCCGGAAGACATGAAATTGACCAATTGCCCGAAGAAATGCCGGTCTTTATGTACGGCATAGAATTCCTGGACCTTTTGCACAGACAGGTGTGCCATTTTCGCAGCAACGATGCGTAGACCAGCCTGCTCAAATTTCGAGCAGATCTCACCGATAATATTTTTTTGCACAGCATCCGGCTTGATTATAGATAATGTTTTTTCGAGTGCCATGTAAAATGCTTCGACTAGTCTTGTGGTTTAGGATAATTACGCGCGCGATTATACGTATAATTACGCCAGGGTATACTACTTGTTTGGAGCATTTATTAAAAAATTGAGGAAGATTGTGTCTCCTGCATCCCGTTAGTCGAATAATTTCTTAGTGTGCTTGGCGTCTTGGCGAGAGAATTATCAATCCCAACGGTCATCACGCACCTGCACCGTTGCGTTGTTTATCCGCGTTGGGAATTTACTGATGGCTTCATAAGCAGGCGCTGTTAGTGCCTCACCTGTCTTTATACAAAAACGTGCGCCATGATGGGGGCAGATAATCTGATCGCCGTCCAGCAGATCTTCACTGTCTATACCATAACCTAGCATGGGTGATCCATCATGGCTACAGACATCTTCAATAGCAAAGTACTCGCCGTCGAGATTGAAGACTGCAATCATGACATCATCAACATCAATCAGCCGTGATTCTCCGGCAGGGAATTCCTCCACGCTTGCAACATCTACCCAGTCAGCCATTTTTAATCGTTACTAGAAGAATCCCAGCTCCAGGCGGGCGGCTTCGGACATCATCTCCTGGCCCCAGGGTGGGTCGAAGGTCATTTCCACATTCACGGTCGTCACATTGGGGATGGCGGCGACCTTGCAGCGAACATCTTCAGCAAGAAATTCGCCCATGCCGCAACCGGGTGCAGTCAGGGTCATCAGGATATCGACCTGGTTGTCACCGTTTTGATGTCTGCTGATTTTGCAGTCATAGATGAGACCCAGATCAACAATGTTGTGCGGGATTTCCGGGTCATAACAAGTTCGTAATTGGGCCCAGATTTGCTCTTCATGCAGAGAACCATCTTCATTGGCATCAGTTTCATCCAGACTGGCTGTGTCAGTGACTTCTATACCCAGGGCATCCGCGTCTTTTGCCGAGATTTGTGCAAGATTACCATTAATATTGACGGTATAATTACCGCCCATGGCCTGGGTGATGAAGACGATGCTGCCTTGTGGCAGGCATATATGTGTGCCCGCCGGAATGAGAACGGCATCGCAATCACGATTTACGGTGATCGGTTCACTTTCCTGCATGCTCATTCTGTCGATACCGATGTCTGTTCGCCGGCGATGGCTGAATGCAGGGTATGCCAGCACAAGGTGGCGCACTTTACCCGGGTCGGGTAGTCGCGCACGCCTGCAATCGCCATCAACTTGCCGAGCTTGTCATGGTCAATGTCTGTGCCGTCTGTAGTGACCAGTTCGTGGAAGTTGTTGAAGATAAGCCTGGCCTCTGCGATGGTTTTGTCTTTCATTGCCTCGGTCATGAGTGACGCCGAGGCGATGGAGATCGCACATCCGGAACCATCAAAGCGTATATCCGTGATCTGATCACCATCAAGTTTCAGATAAACTGTCAATCGATCACCACAAAGTGGATTATAGCCCTCCAGACTGCGATCGGCATTTTCAAGTTTGCCGAAATTACGCGGGCTGCGATTGTGATCAACGATTACTTCCTGATACAGATCTTTTAGATCAAACATATGCCAACCTCACACGCTTCATGCCGGCCATATGTTGCAGTGTATAAAGATTATTATTTGAATTTATTATTGTCACGCAAACACCTTTTTCGCATATTCAATGCCTTGTACGAGGCAATCGATTTCCTGTTTGGTATTATAAAAAGCCATTGACGCACGTGCCGTCGCCGGGATCTGGAAGTGCTGCATGACCGGCATTGCACAATGGTGTCCCGTGCGTATCGCGATACCAGCATGATCCAGGATAGTGCCCAGGTCATGTGGGTGAATATTGTCCATTATAAAGGACAAGACACTCACCTTGTTGGCGGCAGTGCCGATAATACGCAGACCCTTGACGGTTGTGAGCGCCTCGGTTGCGTAGTCCAGCAATTCATGTTCATAGGCAGCGATTGCCTGCAGACCGATATTATTCACATATTCAATGGCCGCACCGAGACCGATAACGCCGGAAATATGGGGCGTCCCCGCCTCAAATTTATATGGTAAATCGTTGTATATGGTTTTTTCAAAGGTGACCATTTTTATCATGTCACCACCGGCCTGATAAGGCGGCATGTCTTCGAGCAATGTCTGTTTACCGTATAACACACCTGTACCGGTAGGGCCGAATAATTTATGTCCGGAAAAGGCATAAAAATCGCAGTCCAGTGCCTGTACGTCAACAACTGTGTGCGGTACGGCTTGAGCACCATCGACTAAGGCAAGTGCTCCGTATTCGTGTGCGAGATCAATAATTTCCTTTATCGGGTTAATGCTGCCTAAAGCATTGGAGATGTGACCAACAGCTACCAGCCGGGTCTTGTCTGTCAGTAATTTCCTGTACTCATCCATGATCAATTCGCCGGCATCATTGATGGGAATGACCTTCAGGCTGGCGCCAGTCTGCTCAGCGACTATTTGCCAGGGGACAATATTTGAATGGTGCTCCATTTGCGAGATGATAATTTCATCGCCTTCACTCAGACGCGATCGGCCATAGCTTTGCGCCACCAGGTTAATGGCCTCGGTGGCGCCACTTAGCAGAATAATTTCCTTCTCTGAGCTGGCATTAATGAAATCCCGTATTGTGAGACGTGCCTTTTCATAAGCAGCGGTACCGCGTTCGCTGAGTGTGTGCACACCGCGGTGTATATTCGAGTTGTATTGCCGATAGTATTGATCGATAGTCTCGATGACCTGGTTCGGCTTTTGTGTAGTTGCTGCATTGTCCAGATAAACCAAAGGTTTGCCATGAACCTGCTGCGACAATATCGGGAAGTCAGCACGTATCTGCTCGATATCAAGAACCGTTGCCTGGCTCTGTAATTTTTTGGCAGTGTTGTCGAATGTCATTGCATGAATTCTCTAATCAGATTGGCATCAGGCAGCTTGCCAACGACAATGGCTTCCATACGCTTTCGGATCGGCATAAACTTGATCCGCTTGATGATTTCTTCGACGAAGGCAAATATCAGTAGACTCTTGGCAGTTTCCTCATCAATGGCGCGGGATCGCAGATAGAGCAACATGGTTTTATCCAGTTGACCCACCGTGGCTCCGTGACTGCATTTTACGTCGTCGGCATAGATCTCCAGCTCCGGCTTGGTATCGACCTCGGCATTATCAGATAACAGCAGGTTTTTATTTGATTGGTGTGCGTCGGTCTTTTGTGCCTGCTTATGGACAATCACCTTGCCGTTGAATACGCCCCGGGCACTGCCATCCAGCACGCCGTGATAATATTCCTCACTACTGGTATGGGGTTTAGTATGATTGACGCGGGTATGATTATCGATATGCTGACGTCCACTGGCTATATAAAGACCATTCAGGCTGACCCCTGCACCGTGTTCAGCCAGATCTATCTGGATGTCATTGCGTACCAGAGCACCACCCAACGAGAACGAATATGACTCAACTCGACTATCGCGCTGCTGATGAGCGTATAGTTTGCCAATGTGATAACCACGCTGGCTTTCCTGTTGTAATTTGTAATGCTCCAGTGCCGCACCCGATGCCAACGTGATCTCGGTGATAGTATTAGTAAAATACTCAGCCTCATCAAAGCCTACATAACTTTCAATGACAGTCACCCTGGCATTTTTACCTAATACGAGCAGGTTACGCTGGTGTGCGACAAAAGCTTGCGGCTGTTTGTTCGCTAGAAACAACAGATGAACAGGCTCCTCGATGCAGACATTGTCGGGTATAAAGATAAACGCGCCACTTTCAAGAAAAGCAGTATTTAACGCAACGAACCCGTCTTCATCTGACTTTGCATAGCGGTTCAGGTAAGGCTCTATGACAGTCCTGTTGTCGGTTAACGCCTCTGACAGCGATTGTATGATTACGCCTTCCGGCAATTCATGCAGCGTAGACAAGCTGGCCGAATAATTGCCGTTATCGAAAACGAGTTCATGACAATCCGTCTCACTGAAGCGGACGCCATCCAGTTGCGCTGGTGTTAGCCCGTTAAAATTTGCGCCGGCTGTTATGAATTTGCGTTTTGTGATGGGTCCGATGTTTGTGTATTTCCAGTTTTCCTGACGCAAGTTTGGAAACCCGGTCTGCTGCAGGGTCTCAATTGCAATCTGTCGTTGCGGGTTTAACCAGGCCGTGTAACCGGACTGTAAGCGATCAAATTCGCTCGTATAATGTTCAATAGCAGACTGGCTCATGCAGCGGCAGCCTCTTCTCTGACCCAGTCATAACCCTTTTCTTCGAGTTGTAATGCCAGTTCACGATTGCCCGATTTGATGATGCGTCCATCGGCCAGCACATGCACGAAGTCAGGTACAATATAGTTGAGTAAACGTTGATAGTGAGTTACCAGTATGATGGCGCGATCCTTCGTGCGGAGACTGTTAACGCCTTCGGCGACAATTTTTAATGCATCAATGTCCAGGCCTGAATCGGTTTCGTCAAGAATTGCCAGCTTCGGTTCCAGTACTGCCATTTGAAATATTTCGTTACGTTTTTTTTCGCCACCGGAAAAGCCCTCATTGACAGATCGGTTCATCAGATCATCACTTACCTTGAGCAGTTTCATCTTCTCCCGTACAAGGTCCAGAAATTCTATGGCATCAAGTTCCTGTTGACCACGGTGTTTGCGTATAGCATTCAGTGCTGCCTTGAGCAGATACATATTGTTAACGCCCGGTATTTCAACCGGATACTGGAAGGCCAGGAATATGCCCTCACGCGCCCTGATCTCTGGCGCCATGCTAAACAGATCCTTTCCTTCAAACAATACTGAGCCAGCGTCTACGGCATAATCCTCTCGGCCGGCGAGCACATTGGCGAGGGTACTTTTGCCGGAACCATTAGGCCCCATGATGGCATGTACCTCACCAGGCCGGATCTCAAGGCTCAGCCCTTTCAGTATTTTTTTATTTTCAATACTTACGTTTAGATTTTTAATGCTTAACATGTTTTCGTATCTCGTGATTCGCCATAGGTCTGTCTCGGGGTGTGCTGCGCACGTAACGCTTGTTTAACCAACTGCACCTTCCAGGCTGATGTTCAATAGTTTTTGTGCCTCGACGGCAAATTCCATCGGCAGTTCCTTGAACACGACTTTACAGAAACCATTGACGATCATATTTATCGCATCTTCTTCGGAAATGCCGCGTTGCTTGCAGTAGAACAACTGATCTTCGCCTATCTTTGATGTGGTCGCTTCGTGTTCGATTTGTGCGCTGGCGTTTTTCGTTTCGATATAAGGGAAAGTGTGTGCACCACATTGATCACCCATCAACAGTGAGTCACACCGGGTATAGTTACGGGCGTTGTCGGCACTCTTGGCTATCTTCACCAGTCCCCGGTAGGTATTTTGTGCATGGCCTGCAGAGATGGCTTTGGAAACAATCGTGCTGCGTGTATTTTTACCCAGATGAATCATCTTTGTGCCGGTATCAGCCTGCTGATAGTTGTTGGTGACGGCCACAGAATAAAATTCACCGACGCTGTTATCACCCCTTAATATGCAACTCGGATATTTCCAGGTGATGGCGGAGCCGGTTTCAATCTGTGTCCACGATATCTTGGAATTGACTCCCCGGCAGTCACCTCGCTTGGTGACGAAGTTATAGATACCACCGACACCGTTTTCATCACCCGGATACCAGTTCTGTACCGTCGAATATTTAATCTCTGCATTATCCAGTGCGATCAGTTCGACAACGGCGGCATGTAACTGATTCTCATCACGCATCGGTGCTGTGCAACCTTCCAGATAACTGACATAGCTTCCTTGTTCCGCAATGATCAGCGTACGTTCAAATTGGCCTGTATTAGCTGCATTAATACGAAAGTAGGTAGACAGTTCCATCGGGCAGCGGGTGTCTTTAGGGATGTAACAAAAAGATCCGTCAGTAAAGACCGCAGAGTTTAATGCAGCGAAATAGTTATCAGTGGTCGGCACAACACTACCAAGATACTGTTTGATCAGTTGCGGGTGCTCTCTAACCGCTTCTGAAAACGAACAGAAGATCACACCGGCCTCTGCCAGCTTCGCCTTGAATGTTGTTGCGACAGACACGCTGTCGAACACAGCATCGACGGCAACCCCCGCCAGCATCATTTGTTCCTGTAGCGGGATACCGAGTTTATTATAGGTCTCCACCAGTTTCGGATCGACTTCGTCCAGACTTTTCGGCCCATCATCCTTCGATTTAGGTGCGGAGTAATAGGAGATCGCCTGGTAATCAATAGGTTTATGCTTGACATGTGCCCAGTCTGGCTCCTGCATGCCGAGCCAATGGCGGTATGATTTTAGTCGCCACTCAAGTAGCCATTCCGGTTCCTGTTTCTTTGCAGAGATAAACCGGATGGTGTCTTCATCGAGTCCTGGCGGGACTGTATCGGTCTTTATATCCGTAACAAAACCGTGCTGGTATTCTTTTTTGATGAGCGCTTCAATATGAGGCGATTGTGTAGACATTATACAAAACCCGTTATTATTCTGTTACTTGTTCTGAAATAGTGAAGCTTTCACCACAGCCGCATGTTTCCTGGACGTTTGGGTTGTTGAATCTGAAGCCTTCATTCAAACCTTCCCGTATATAGTCCAGTTCTGTTCCGGCAAGATATTGCAGGCTTTGCTGATCGACGACGATCTTGATGTTATTGGATTCAAAAACCCGGTCATGATCGGCAACTTTCTCTGCTGCTTCCACAACATATTGATAACCCGAACAGCCAGTCGGTTTTACGGCAATACGCAAACCAATGTTGTTAGTATCACCAGCAAGATATGCTTTCACATGCCGGGCTGCCCTGTCTGTTAATGAAATACCTGTATTCACTGTTATCTGTTACCTGGTTATGAGTTTACTGGATCTGCATCTGTACCAGGATATTATCCTGTTTTTGCTGTGCTTGTTTGTTTGCATTTTTTTGTACCAGATCTGCCAGACTGATACCGCTCAAGAAGACAGAAATTTGCTCACTAAGTTCTTCCCATAAATAATGGGTCAGGCACCTGTTATCGTCGTGGCAATCTTTTGCACCACCACAACGGGTTGCATCTACCGATTCATCAACAGCGCTGATCACTTGCATAATCGAAATCTTGTCGGACGGATGGCCCAACGTATAGCCGCCACCAGGACCACGGGCGCTGGAGACTAGTCCCTGCTTTCGTAATCGCGAGAAAAGCTGCTCCAGATAGGACAATGATATGCCCTGCCGCGAAGAAATCTCCGCAAGATTAGTGGGGCCTTGGCCGTCATGCAAGGCCAGATCCAGCATAGCAGTCACCGCATAACGACCCTTTGTAGTTAGTTTCATATCTGATCGCTCCTTAACATTTCAAGTCATAAACCAAGGAAGTAGCAAGTTTCCATATAGTAAGGCGAAAAGCATCACATAACCAACTAATTTAGTCAAGTATTAATTTGAGTAATTTAGTCAGGTATTAGCAGAATCGGCAAGTGCGGCATCCAGTGAAATAAAGTGCGCCTGCGGCGCTCATTATGTGACTGGATTGCGGCTGGAGTTTATGCCCGGAGGGGTGCCGCAATGACGGAGGTCAAGTCAGTCGGGTCAGACTCCCGCTTTTTTTTGTTGCAGGCAACCGCTTGTTAAATCAGAGCGACCTTAACATCAAGCCTGTTTTCTCTGTGTTATAAAGGTATCGAAAGACTGGTCAAACTCAGCCGCAATTTGTGTCGATATGTCTCTGCTACGAATCAGCTCGAAAGTCTTGTCAAGGCCCGGCACTTCGGCAGTGATATCCCAATCATAAACACTCTGCATCAAACGGCTGGCCAGGTTGAACGAATAAAGTGTGAAGATATCCACATAGCCAAATTCGTTACCCATAATATAGGGGTCCAGCACGGCCAGTTCTTTCAGGGCATTCAAGCCACGTTCTACCAGCGGGCGAACTTCGTCGTAGGCCGATTGTGATTGCTCAGCGCCAAACAGCACTGAAGCAAGGTGGCATCTGGCAGGGGTTTCGATATAACACTCTACCATTTTTATGATTTCCTTGGCGCGTCCTCGGCTAAACGGATCGACGGGATACAGCCTGGGTGTTGGGTAAACATCTTCCAGATAATCCATGATGACATTAGTTTCAGCCAGGCATCCGTCCTCAGTTTGCAAACAGGGTATTTTGCCCATAGGACTTATCGCCAGGAACTCTGGTTCCTGATTAGGTCGGACTAACACTTCTTCGAATTCAATACCTTTTTCAAGCATGCTGTGCTTGACCATATTGTAAAAGTTACTGAGAGAGAAGCCATGCAGTTTTAACATTGTTTATTTACCTGCCTGTTTTTGATCACTTACTTGCTTGCGTAATTCGGTCAGCTCTTTATCTACTTTGTGCATGTGATCGAGCATGCTGTCGAGTGCCTGCTGGATCGGATCGGGCATGTCCCTGCTGGCGCCATAGGCATCGAAACCGATCTTCTTCGCCATCGCTTTACGTTGTGCTTCCCTGTCTTCGACAGAGTCAGCTTTTTTCATCGTGACAATGTGTCCGGGGATCCCTACCACTGTGGCGCCGGCCGGCACCTCCTTAACGACTACCGCATTTGAGCCGATACGCGATCCTTCGCCCAGGGTAATGGGTCCAAGCACTTTGGCGCCGGCACCAATAATAACGCCGTTCTCTAAAGTGGGGTGGCGTTTGCCTTTATTCCAGGTCGTACCGCCCAGGGTCACGCCATGATAGATAGAGCAATCATCGCCTATCTCGGCAGTTTCGCCGATAACAATGCCCATGCCATGATCGATAAAAAAGCGTCTGCCGATGCTGGCGCCTGGATGAATCTCAACGCCGGTCAGGAAACGTCCCAGATGTGAACCAAGACGCGCCATTAAATTTAATTTCTTGTTCCATAACCAGTGATTGATACGATGTAACAGGATCGCATGCAGGCCCGGGCAGGCGGTTAGTGTCTCAATAGCGCTCCTGGCCGCCGGATCTCGCTCAAAGACGACGGCGATGTCCTCTTTAATGGTGTCAAACATGATTAGTTAATTAAACTCTTTATTCGATCATATTGCACGTTTAGCGCTACCGATGCCGTTGTGGTTGCTTTAAGCCGTTGACGTTCTTTATTTACGACATAGTCCGGGGCACGGTCAACAAAGTTCTTGTTTGCCAGTTTTTTCTGAATGCGTGCTTTTTCATCATTCAATTTATCGAGTTCCTTTTCCAGTCTTATCAATTCTTCATTCAGATCGATTAAATCAGCAAGAGGAATCAATAATGTCATGTCACCCGCCAGGGCGACAACAGCATCTTCCGGTTCGACCCCGGTTTCGGTAATCGACTCAATCCTGCCCAGTGTCTGCAGATAAGTCCGGTTATTGTTGAGCCAGTTATTTTCCTGTTTGGTTCCTCCCTTAACCTGTACCACTAGCGGTTTGCCTGGCGGGATGTCCCGCTCTGCACGGATGCGGCGTACGCCGAGGATGAATGTCTTGATCCAGTCTATCTCCTGCACGGCCTGGCTGTCCGTCATGACATCTTCCGGTTCAGGATAAGATTGCAACATGATGGAGGCATCGCTTTTATCATCATTTATCTTCTGCCATATCTCTTCCGTCAGAAACGGCATGAACGGATGCGCCAGGCGCATCAGTGTTTCCAATACATTTATCAGTGTATAGCGGGTGCCCTGTTTAATAGCCTCGCTGGCATTATCATCATTCAACACCGGCTTGGAGAGTTCCAGATACCAGTCACAATATTCATCCCAGGTAAACTCATGGATGGCCTGGGCGGCGAGATCGAAACGGTAGGTGCTTATCGCTGTAGTGACTTTTTCGATGGTCTGGCTTAAGCGGGTGTTGATCCAGCGTTCGGCAAGACCAAGCTCCAAATCGTTGTCATCAACCGTAGCTGAACCTTCTTTCTGAGTATTCATCAGTACGTAACGTGCTGCGTTCCAGATCTTGTTGCAGAAGTTGCGGTAACCACCTATGCGGCCGATATCGAAGTTGATGTCTCGTGTGTTGGATGCCAGCGCGGCGAAGGTGAAGCGCAGGGCGTCGGTGCCATAGGCTTGAATACCTTCAGGGAATTGTGCGCGGGTGGCTTTTTCAATCTTTGCGGCGTCTTTCGGTTGCATCAAGCCGGCAGAGCGTTTTTTTACTAAGCTCTCCAGATCGATACCGTCGATAAGATCCAATGGATCGAGGATATTCCCCTTGGATTTGGACATCTTCTGCCCTTGTTCATCGCGAATCAAGCCGGTGATATAGACTTCGCGGAACGGCACATCGCCCATGAACTTCAGCCCCATCATTATCATGCGCGCCACCCAGAAGAAGATGATATCGAAACCGGTGACCAACACATCGCCTGGATAAAAGGTCTTTAACTGTTCGGTTTCCTCCGGCCAGCCCAAAGTGGAAAACGGCCACAGGGCGGAGGAGAACCAGGTGTCGAGGACATCGGCATCCTGTTCCAGTTTTATTTCATTGCCGAGTCCGTGTTTCTGTCTAATTTCGTTTTCATCACGCCCAACATAGACATTACCAGATTCGTCATACCAGGCCGGGATGCGATGGCCCCACCATAGTTGCCGACTGATGCACCAGTCCTGGATATTGTGCATCCATTCGAAATAGGTCTTCGACCAGTGCTCTGGCACAAAACGGATATCGCCGTCTTCGACGGCCTTGATGGCCGGATCCGCCAATGACTGAATCTTCACATACCATTGATCGGTTAAATAGGGTTCTACAACGGCATGGGAGCGATCGCCACGGGGTACTACCAGCTTATGGGCATCGATCTTCTCTATCAGATCCTGTACCTCAAGATCGGCGACTATTTGTTTACGGGCCCGGTAACGGTCCATACCCTGATAGGCCTTGGGGCCGATGTCATTGATGCAGGCGTCATCGGTGAATATGTTTATTAACTGTAAATTATGCCGTTGACCAATTTCGTAGTCATTAAAGTCATGGGCCGGGGTTATCTTGACGCAACCGCTGCCGAATTCGGGATCGACATGCTCATCGGCAATGACGGTAATCGTCCGCCCGGTCAGCGGCAGTTCAACTTCCTTGCCGATCAGATCGGTATATCGTTCATCATCCGGGTGCACGGCAACGGCTGTATCGCCCAGCATAGTCTCGGGCCGGGTGGTGGCTACCACCAGATACTTAATACCACTCAAAGGCTGTTTTATTGGATAACGGATATGCCAGAGATGGCCATCTTCTTCCTGCGAGACGACTTCCAGATCAGAGATGGCGGTATGCAGGACCGGATCCCAATTGACTAACCTTGTTCCCCGGTAGATAAGGCCTTCTTCATACAGGCTGATAAAGACTTTTTGTACGGCCTTAGATAGTCCTTCATCCATGGTAAAACATTCCCGTGACCAATCCATGGAGGTACCCAGGCGCCGTGACTGACGTGTGATGGTGTTGCCGGAAGACTCTTTCCACCGCCATATCTCATCGGTAAATTTCTCACGTCCCAGATCCAGCCGGTGCTTGCCCTGTTGTTCAAGTTGACGTTCCACCACCATCTGCGTGGCGATACCGGCGTGATCCGTGCCGCATTGCCACAGGGTGTTGTCGCCAGCCATGCGATGATAGCGTATCAGGATATCCATCAGGGTTTGCTGAAAAGCGTGGCCCATATGCAGGCTACCGGTGACATTGGGCGGCGGCAGCATAATGCAGTAACTATGCTCACTGCCTGGGCCTGTGCCGGAGGGTTTGAAATAGCCACGCTGTTCCCAGGTTTCGTACCAGTTTGTTTCGATTGCCTGGGGGTTGTATGTTTTGTCCATATTTTAGTATCAAGCCAGTCTTTTTATATTCAACTCGTAGCGGTCAACTGCGGAATCCATGATTATGCCGCAGCGGCAGGGCGGATTGACAGCAACAGTGTCGTTTTATTCTGTTGTTAGATGATAAAAGCGGGCAACAGCTAAAGATCAGTAATAGTGGCCGGTTATAGTCTGCGTTGCGTTTTTGTCTTTGTCCTGTGAATCTTGTTCTGTTGATTGCTCATCTTCCTGCGCTGTTTGTTGATCAGTTACTTGTTGGTCTGGCTGTGATCGCAGCACGCCGAGGATATCATCTTTCAGGTTTTCTCTGATTTCAGCGGCCAATTTACCCAGTTTGCCTGTCAGTCTTTGCTCGAGTTTGTTGATAAGCTCAGTGAGCTGGTTTTCTGTGCAGGGTAACTGTGCGCTAGCCTCTGTTTCAGCATCCGTGTAATCATTGTTACAGATCATTTCATCCAGAATAGGGATGTAAGAGTGTCCCGTACCGGACAGCTCATTATTCAGCATTGGCATATCATCAGTATTGTTATCAAGCAGTGATTCGAGCTCGCCTATTTTTTTCGTCAATGATTCGGCCTGTCTGTCCGGGTCTTCAGGTATAGGCATAATTGGACTCCAGTTTATGGCTGTGTAGATCAAAGCCGTTATCACGATATTGTTGATAGCGTTTGCGAGCCTGACTGCGTAATGGCTCCTGTGCAGTAACGATCTCGATTATTCTAGCAAACTTATTGGCAAAATCAGGCACATTTGTGCTGAGATTAATCAGTACATCCTGCCTGCCGGGATCAGATCCCTGCCAGCCTATAGTGATGGGTGAATCATCGCAACAATCCGTGTCTGCCAGGGCATGGGGTAAAAAACTGATGTCTTTATGCGTCCACAGCAGCTCATCCAGCTTGTTGGCTGTTTCCCTTGAGTCGGTATGAATATAGATTTGTAAGTTTTGACGTCTGACTTTACCGGCAAGCTGACAAGCGAATCGATCAGGTGGCTGGCTGTCAGACAATATGTAAAAGTCGACCCGGGTCATCAGTCAGCTAGTACTCCACCAATACAACCTTGACGGAGTGCTAGTATCGAGATGAGGATTAATGAGTTTTGCATTTATCCAGAATGTATTGCGTCAGCAAAGACACTGGCCGGCCTGTTGCCCCTTTGTTTTTGCCGCTGCTCCAGGCTGTGCCGGCAATATCCAGGTGTGCCCAATTTAGCTTCTTGGTAAACTTCGACAAAAAGCATGCGGCAGTAATGGTGCCGGCCTCACGACCGCCGATATTGGCCATGTCAGCGAAGGGACTATCCAGTTGTTTTTCGTAATCATCCCACAAGGGCAGTTGCCAGGCACGGTCGCCACTGGTTTGGCCGGCATTAATCAGATCCTTGGCCAGCGGATTGTGGTTGCTTAACAGGCCGGTCGCATGTTTACCCAGCGCAATGACGCAGGCGCCTGTCAGTGTGGCGATGTCTATGACGACAGCCGGGTTGAATTTTTCGCTGTAGGTGAGGGCATCACAGAGTATCAAACGACCTTCCGCATCAGTATTGAGGACTTCAATCGTTTGTCCCGACATGCTGGTAAAGATATCGCCCGGGTTTGTGGCATTTCCCCCCGGCATATTTTCAACGGCAGGGATCACACCGGTTACATTTATGGGTAAACCCATTTCAGCGATTGCAGACAAGGTGCCCAACACTGAAGCGGCGCCACACATATCATATTTCATTTCATCCATGGCATTGGCGGGTTTGATTGAAATACCGCCGGTATCAAACGTTACACCTTTACCCACCAGCACAATCGGCTTTATATTTTTTTTATTGCCCTTGTATTCAAGGGTAATAAGTTTCGCTGGTTCACGACTGCCCTGTGTCACAGAGAGCAATGAATTCATGCCCAGTTTTTTCATACTAGACTCATCCAGCACCTTGACCTTGATAGATCTAAACAGCTTGGCTAAATGCTGGGCCTGGGTTGCCAGATGTGAAGGCGTGCAGACATTGGATGGACGGTTGGCAAGATCCCGTGTCAGTTTGATCCCATTAGAGATCGCTCGCCCATGGTTGATAGCGCGTTCCCCTGTGGGTAATTCCCTGCGAGAAGGTACGGTCAGGGTCATCTTGCGCAGGGATTTCTGTGCTGCCTTTTTATTGCTTTTGAATTCCTTGAACTCATAAAGATTATGACTGGTAATCTCTACAGCTTGTCTGATCTTCCAGTAATGATCCCGCCCTTTTACATTGAGTTCGGATAGATAGCTGACTGCTTCAACGACACTGGTTTGGCCAAGTTGAGTGATGCTGTGATTGATAATGTTACGGTATTGCTTTTCGTCGAGCTCGCGTTCACGTCCACAACCGATTAACAGTACCCTGTCGGCGAGCGTGCCGGGGACATTGTGCAAGAGTAATGATTGCCCAGCCTTGCCGACTATATCTCCTCGGCGCAGCAGGCTTGATATGTGTTTCTTGCTGATATTATCTATCGCCTTGGCTGCCGCCGTTAGACGACGCGGTTCGGTGATGCCGATAATAAGACAGGCAGTGCGTTGCTTTTCCGGGTTACCGCTTTTGATGCTGAATTCCATAATATTATGTAGTATGTAGTATGTAGTATGTGGTTTTATTTTTAATCAGGCCAAGTGTTTTGCATGCAATTATCAGTATGCCTTGTTCGATGCAGGCGTGCTAAGTGTATTCATTTTAATCGGTTAACGCAAAATACTGATAACGCGGGTCATTAAACTGTTTCATGATTCTTGAGCGCTATATTCACCGTGAAATCTTCGACAAGTTGTTGTGGATCATCGGTATATTGATATTGATACTGACCAGTAACCGCTTTGTTGAATATCTGGCAGATGCCGCGTCAGGTAATCTACCCAGCGATTTGATCCTGAGCATGTTACTCATGAAGATGTTGGCAGTATTACCAAGATTATTGCCCTTTGCGATATTTTTGTCTGTGATCCTCGCGCTGACCCGGCTTGCTCATGATAAGGAGTTGACTGCCATTGCCGGCGCCGGATTGGCAGCTGGCTTTCAGTTGCGGTGTGTTTTTAAATTTTCACTGGTGTTTGCCTTGTTTGTTTTTATAGTGACTTATTTTACCGCGCCCTGGGCGGAAGTCAGGGTGCATGAGTTAAAGGGCAAGGCCCGCCAGGAATCTGATATCACAGGCATTACAGCAGGACGCTTCAAGGAATTCGGCCAGGGTGACAGAGTGGTTTATGTGAAGGAATTATCTGATGAAAAGGAGTCAATGAAGAACATCTTTTTACAGGTACGCCAGCAGCAAAGATTAGGGGTCATGACTGCTGACAGTGCACACTATGAATTTGATGATATATCAGGCAGTCGTTACATTTTATTCAGCAATGGACAGCGTTATGTTGGCACACCGGGGGAGCTTGACTTTCAGATCACTGAATATCGCAAATATGCTGTATTAGTAGATCAGGGCAATGAGGCTACAGCGTATCAAAAACTTGAAGCGACACCGACTTCTGAATTAATGGGTTCAGATCTGCCCATGCATAAGGCTGAGTTCCAGTGGCGCCTGTCCTATGTACTTTCAAGCTTGTTGCTGCCATTGCTGGCAGTTGCCCTTGGCCGCTTTTCCTTTAGTGAGAATCGTTATGTGACCATGTTTATCGGTATTTTAATATATTTTATTTATAGTAATTTCCTCGGTATCTCAAAGACCCTGCTAAAGAGAGACGATATTCCAGCATTCATTGGTCTGTGGTGGGTGCATATTCTGTTAATCACCACGACAGTAATATTTCTAAAACTGCATGGTATGCAACTAAGACGAAACAAGCATCTAAAGCGGCAGTATTTGCCCCACGAAAAATGAAGATACTTCAGAAATACATCACCATCAATCTGATCTCAACGACATTATTGGCGTTGTTCGTACTGGTCACACTGTTTGCATTTTTCTCATTAATCGATCAGCTCGAAGAAGCCGGGCAAGGCAGTTATGGCGTGCCACAGGTTATTGTTTATGTGCTGTTGACAACGCCTCGCCTCGTCTATGAATTGTTCCCGATTGCTGCAGTCATCGGTAGCATGGCGGCATTGGGCATGCTGGCGCAAAATAGTGAACTGGCCGTTATTCGCACCTCAGGTGTATCGAAACTCAGTCTGGCCTATATGTTTGTTAAGGCTGGTATTATCCTGGTGACTCTGGCAGTGATTACCGGCGAGCTGATTGCGCCTGTCAGTGAGGAAAATGCACAATACAGACGGTCCATGGCCTTGACGGATCAGATCACCCTTAAAACAAAATACGGGTTTTGGGCAAGGGATGGCAACAGTTATATAAATTTCAGGAAAATCCTGCCAGGCGACAGGGTTGAACAGATTTATATCTATGAGTTTGATGAAAATGATCGACTACGTAGCAGTATTTTTGCCAGGAGCGCGCATTATACAGAGGGCAAGTGGTTACTTAACGATATCGAGCAGACAATCATCGGAGAAAATAAGATATCGTCGCAGCAATTAAAACACGCTGCCTGGGAGTCGCTGCTTAATCCGGAAATGATCAATTACGTCATCATAAAGCCCCAGTACCTGACGATCTGGGGCCTGTTTAACTATGTTAATTTTCTCAAACAGAATGAACAGAGCACTATATTATATGAGCAGGCTCTCTGGATAAAACTCATCAAACCGTTTTCGATAATTGCGATGATTTTGTTAGCTGTGCCGTTGGTGCACAGTAATTCAAGGTTTACACTGGTCGGTCAGCGGGTATTTGCCGGCGTATTGATTGGAATCGCGTTCCATATATGTAATCAGATCGCCGGGCACATGGGGATAGTCTATAACATACACCCTTCAATAAGTGTGACCATGCCAACGCTGTTGTTGTCGGCAGCAATCTTCATGCTATTGCGAAAAGAATAGGCGTTTGTCATGTGCATTTGATCGCTGACAGCCAGCAAAAGCCGTAAAAATTCTTAATGATATTTAAGGGGCAATACTAATCAATACTACTAAATCCAAATCCACCTGCGCCGCCGATTGGGTCTGTTTCATGGATGTTATGGTGCAAAAATGTTCAGAAGACA
>JADFPU010000199.1 GCA_022562175.1 Pseudomonadota bacterium
GGGGTATCAGCAAATCAAGGGGTCAGAACGAAATTGGCGAATACTTCGGCATTAGTCATACGACCGTGAGAAGAGTTGTAAGGTAAGTTGATGTGCAAATGGAGATCTGGCCCTGTACGATTCGTCTTTCGACTCGTCTAAAGTAATCCTGATAAAAATGGTTATTATCAATTAACCAGCAAATGCTTGTTCCGGCATATCCAGGCAAGTCGTATCCAGGCTGGACAGCAATTTTGCTTGTGCCTCGATCTTCGGCAACTCCCAACGAAAATAATATTGGCAAGCCTGCATCTTGCCGGTATAAAAGTGTTTGTCTTGATCGTGTGCATCAGGTAAGCCCACTTGAACGGCGATTGCCTGTTTTAGCCAAATCCAGGCAAGTACCAGGTGGCTAAACATATCCAGATAAATTGAGGAATTGGCCAGAAACACCGTTACGTCCCCTTTCGCTGCGGCAGTGGTCAGGACTTTTGTCGTATCAATGACTGTTTGTTTGGCTTGTTGAAGACTGGTTACAAATTCAGACAACGCTGCATGCTTTGCCGCAGCGTCGATGCTCTTTTGAATCTCACCCATAAACAATTCAAAACCCGCGCCATTTTTCATAACAACTTTACGGCCCAATAGATCGATACCATGGATACCATTCGTCCCTTCATGGATCATATTTAAACGGTTGTCCCGATATAAACGTTCCACCGGGTAATCTTGCGTATAACCGTAACCGCCGAGGATCTGGATTGCATGTTTGTTCGCCTCAAGACACCATTCAGACGGCCATGCTTTGACGACGGGTATTAATACATCCAATAATAACCGGGCTTCAAGTCGGGCTGACTCGTCAGGATGTGTCTTTTCTTCATCTAGTAGTGATGACGCAAAGAGACACAATGCCAGCCCACCCTCGACATAGCTTTTTTGTGCCAGCAACATGCGTTTCACATCGGCATGTTGAATAATGGGGGTCATTTTATTTGACGGGTTCTTGTTGTCCGGAAGACGTCCCTGCGTACGCTCCCGGGCATAATCGAGCGAATAGAGATAACCTGCATAGCCTGCACTTACGGCTGAAAGCCCTATTGCGATTCGGGCCTCGTTCATCATCAGGAACATATATTCCAGACCGCAATGGGGTTCGCCCACCAAATAACCGATACATTTATTGTTGTCACCAAAATTCAAAACGCAATTCGGTGTGATACGCTGCCCCATTTTGTGGTTTAAGCCTGCTAGAGATACATCGTTATGCTCACCGACACTACCGTCCGCATTAACCTGGTAGCGCGGAACGATAAACAGAGAAATACCTTTTACTCCCGGCGGCCCACCCGGTATCTTGGCCATTACCAAATGGATGATATTCTCACTTAATTCATGTTCACCACCGGTAATCCACATCTTATTTCCGGTAATACGGTAAGTCCCGTCTTCTTCTAATTCGGCCTTGGTACGGATGTCTGTTAATGATGAACCTGCATGGGGCTCCGATAAACACATCGTGCCGTAAAAATTGCCACTCAGGAGTGACGGGATGTATAAGGCCTTCTGTTCATTATTCCCATAGGTGTTTATCAAATTGGCTACTCCGATCGTGAGTAACGGCAAACCGCACAAACCTATATTCGCAGACTGAAAGATTGACATGCAGGCATTAGCGACTGTGACGGGTAACTGCAAACCACCGTACTCATTATCCAGACTGGCAGCAACAAAACCGGCTTCAAACATATTATCCAATGCGATTTTGGCCTCTGGAATCATTTTTACTTTGCCGTCAACCACTTCCGCCATGTGTTTATCACCTGCTTCAGCGCAGGCAAGAAAGTGATCGAGGGCAATATCCTCGGCAGTATCAAGTAGAGGTTCAAATACATCACGTCCATGTTCAGAAAAATACTCCCTCTCACACAACTCATCTACGGCGAGCATCTCATATATTAGAAAATCTAAATCCCTGCGATTAATTGTTTGTGACATATTTTAGTCCCTAGGTTATCGTTATGAGGTCAAGTGCATGAATCTAATTATGCCACTTCAAATAAACCGGCAGCACCCATGCCACCACCAACACACATGGTGCACACCACATATTTTGCTCCTCGCCGTTTCCCTTCGATAAGAGCATGACCCACCATGCGGTTGCCGGACATGCCATAGGGATGACCAATGGAAATAGCGCCGCCATTTACATTGAGTAATTCATTAGGGATGCCGAGTCGATCACGACAATAGATCACCTGTACAGCAAAGGCCTCATTCAGTTCCCATAAACCGATGTCATCCATGGTCAAGCCATTACGTTCAAGGAGTTTCGGTACGGCATAGACTGGACCGATGCCCATTTCATCGGGCTCTAACCCGGCTACAGCGATTCCGCGATAAATTCCCAGAGGCTGCAAGTTTTTCTTCTCGGCTAGCTTACTATCCATTACCACGCAGGCGGAGGCAGCATCAGATAGTTGACTGGCATTGCCCGCGGTAATGCAGCCAGCATCGATGACTGGATTGAGGCCCTGTAAGTTCTCCAGTGTTGTCCCGGGTCGGTTGCCTTCATCTTTTTCCAGTAATACTTCTTCATAAGTCACTTCCCTGGTTTCCTTATTGACTACAGCTTTAGTAGATTTCAGGGGTGCCAGCTCCTCATCGAATTTTCCCGCTTCCTGTGCGGCAGCAGTACGTTGTTGGCTTTGCAGGGCATACTCATCCTGGGCTTCACGACTGATGTTATAACGTTTGGCAACGATTTCAGCCGTCTGCAACATAGGCATGTAAGCATGTTCACTTTCGCTGGTAACACTGTCGTCTTTTGCCTTGCCCATTAATTCAAAGGTATCGTTTTGCACCAGGCTAATCGACTCCAGGCCTGCCGCGACAACAATAGGCATGTTATCTATAATTACTTGCTTTGCGGCTGTGGCTATTGCCATCATGCCGGAGGCACATTGTCGATCTATACTCATACCGCTCACTTCAGCGGATAACCCAGCCGCCAGAGCACTCATACGCCCGATATTCCAACCGGCAGTGCCTGTCTGCATGGCGCAACCCATGATCACATCATCAATTTCAGCACCTTCTATTCCGGCCCGCTGTACTGCCTCATGGATCACGTGTCCACCCAAAGTCGGTGCCTTGGTATTGTTAAACGCACCGCGATATGCCTTGCCTATTGGCGTGCGTGCGGTTGATACAATGACGGCTTCTTTCATTCAATTATCCTCAAGCTTTGTTTGATTCTGAAAATGATCCACGCTGTTTAGCGAGACGTTCTAATTAAGGTTGCAGGTGTCCAATACAAATAATCATATCACGTACAGGGGCTACGTGCAGGGCCAGGTCTCCATTTGCACATCAACTTGCCTCACAACTCTGCTTACGATCATATGACTAATGCCGGAGTGTTCGCCAATTTCGTTCCGGGTATAATGAATTCATATCTGTCTGGTCTTACGCTTCAACAATATCAACAACAGGAACATTCAGGACGAATTCACCATGATGCTCAACAAGTCTCTGCGCAAGATGATTATTATGAGGTAACACACTTATCGGCGATGTGGATATGGCGATCGAACTAATACAACAAAAGGTCCGGTAAATTCTGGACGTATCGTAAAAATACTTCAATGGAAAAAGATATAACAATAAAGCTGATTGATTCTGATGATGAATTAGCTGAAGCTTTAGGGATAAGGCATCATAATAAAAATGAAAAAGCGAATTAATTATTAGACAAAGTATAAAAAATGAATGATCAATCAAAAAATTTCCATATGGATCTCGAAACATTTCGCCGAAATGGATATGCAACCATCGATTGGCTGGTTGAATATTTCAATAACATAGAGTCTTACCCGGTATTATCTGATGTTGAATCCGGCGATATCAGGAGCAAACTGCCGCACAAACCGCCACTCAAAGGAGAAAGCTTTGATGTGATGTTGCGGGATATCAGTGATTTAATTCTTCCAGGAATCACACACTGGCAATCACCAAACTTTTTTGCATTCTTCCCGGCAAACATTTCACCACCTGCAATCCTGTTACCATCGGTTTATTTCATTGTCATAAGCTTCTTGTGCGGCCTCTTGGGCTGCGTCTCGATAATCCCGCGCCAACGCCTGCATTGGTTTCCGACCGATAGTTTCGGGCGCTCAAGCGACTACTGGTAGAGCGGGCGGAGCAAGGGTTACGGCGGTGATGGACTGCTTCGTGGTGGATGTATGTACCTTAGATTCGGGCGGAGGCGTCAATCTGTGAGTCCACGACTGATCTTACTCCCGGCGGTCATGATAGCGCTGGGAATCGCGTGTGCTCCAGCCCTACCCGATGATTTCGATACGGCGGAGCCCCAGTTCCCCTACAGGACGTCTACGCCAAGACCGTCTTCATACTCGCTGAGAACGCTGATGGACTTCATCGACGGCGTAACTCCGAAGGTCATTGCGGCAGCCGAAGCCCCAACCGCTCCGCAGCCTCGACCACCGATTTCGTCCGTACTGGAGTCGCCCCTCCGAGGAGCCGCGACCCCCGCGACGCAGTCCCTGGCGCCTTCACCGACGCCGACTCAGGCTGCTCCCACGATGCCGGTCTTGCCGACTGCCACCCTCGAGCCGACTTCGACCCCCGTGGCGACCCCGACCTTTGTGCCCACCGCATCACCAACGCCGGAGCTTATCGCAACGGCCACGCCGACATTGGATCTCACCGCTGAGCCTACGCCAACTTACACGGCGACGGCCTCTCCAACGCCATTGCCCAGAATCGTCTGGGACCCGGATGTGCGGGTGATCGAAGCGGGC
>JADFPU010000200.1 GCA_022562175.1 Pseudomonadota bacterium
AAGTTAGTAATGGTGTAAGCGTTTTCAACAAAAGTACAATTTGTACCGAGCCCATCGCTTGGCGAACCCTCACTTGTTCTGATGCGGGCTAAGGGTATCAATGAACGGATTTCGTTAACGCTGTCCGGATCAATAATGTTGCGGCGATCTGCGAATTGACAGAGCGCGCCACGAAAACCGAGGTAGTCTACGCCTGTTTCTAATAACACCGGAATATCATCGATCGTCAGGGAGCCTGCCAAACCGGTCATGAGATCTGCCTGTCTGGCCAGATCAACGAAACGTGTCAGTTCTTCATCCGGCAGTTTCATTCGCAAACTACCTGTTTTTTTATGCATGGTATCCAGCATCACACCACTGATACCGGCCTGGGCCAGCAGCATAAAATCAGTATCTTTGTTGTAAAGCTCGGCAAACAATACCAGGACAATCCGCATACCTTGACCGCTCAAGCTGTTTAACAGAGATAGCACGTCGTTATTGTGTAGCTCGCCAAACACCCCTATCTTGGCAATATCCACGCCTGACTCCAGTAAACCGAGGACGGCCGGCTTTATCTGATCTGCCTGATAGGCAAGATCACCGATTGTCGCGCTGACAGTACATCGACCATCCACCTCTGCCACAACCTGTTTGATAATATCAATATCCAATGCACCCAGTGCCCCGCTATCAGGATTCTTCAGATCGATAATGTCCGCGCCTGCGTCTAATACCAGTCTTGCTTCGTCCACTCTATTGACGCTTGCCAGCATACCGGTTGTCATTGTGTAGTCTCCTGCTTTTCTTTTTCATGTTCTTCTATACGCGTCATCAACCATGCCCATGCAGTTTTCTCTTTTTCCCCGGCAGTCTTGTCAATAGCTATTTTCAGGTAGTCAATTTCACTTTTAATCTTTTCCTGTGAAAGTATAGATAAACGGCTAACGAGTATCGCGGCCTCCAGTACAGCTGCCTGGCCACGATTAAATCCCTTAAATGGAGCGTGAGTCTGTTCGTAGACCTTGTTGCAATAAAAACGTGGCCTGAGTTCATCTTCTTCAACACTTGTTACCTCGACTTCCACATGTGCCAGTGCGGCATCGAGTAATTCACCATCAACACTGCTTGCCTGCCGTGTCGGCCAATCGCGACGCCCCGTCAAACAGCCGGCAAAGATCATCACATCATCGGTCATATTGATGATGGCCTGTTTTGTACGGAGTAGATTGTCCAGTGTTGTAGACGGTTTAAATGGCTGTATCATATAGCGACCATCTGCTATGTGTATACCCATCGGTGCAATGTGCACAGTTCCATCTGCGTTTCTTGTTGTAATGATAGTTTCGTAAATCATGATGCCTTGTGTTTTTTTTTCCTGTTTCTGCTTGCCTTAAGTGTACTACCCTCTGCCTTGAACTGATGTGTCAGCTTTAGTGTGCTGTCAGACGCTGCTGTGTTTGCGGACTTGACCGCAGCGCCCCACTTCAGTTCTTCATCCTGCATATAGTTTTTACCGAGTTGCCAGGCTATCTGTGCCTTGGCCAGTTCCACACCCATGTAAAATGCATGTGGTGCATCATCCTCGAGTAAAACCAGTTTAGTAAATATGGCAAAAGGGTCCTTTTCAATGTGCATGCCGTCGCGGTTAAAGACATGGATGCCTTCCTCACTGACTTGTACACGGTAGTTTGGATCACGCACTTCTTGCGACAACTCAGCTATCTCTTCCGATGTATAAGGGAAGGGCTTGCGTGCATGCGTTGTCAGTAAGGAATTATCCAACCCCTTAGGCAGACTTTGTTGTTTTTTTGCTGCATACATAATGCGCCTTGCCATATCTGCTTCCCGTACGGCTGAACAGGCATGTGGACTGACTTCTGTGCACAACACGTTATTTATGCCGAGTTCCGAACACACACCAAACAAGATCGCATTCATTCCGCTGGTATCAGCCTCGGTCAATTCTGTAATATTGCCAACGCCCATCATTATTTCAATATCCGGGTAACGCTTGCGTAATCGATGATAACGATGTAATGAGTCAGAAAAACCAAAATGTATCGGGCCAAGGATGCTGTCAGCAATAAAACGCCTGTTACCGGCGCCAAGAGTATCTATTGCACGGTATAACGATGTCAGATCGCCATGTTTTTCAGGAATGATGATCGGTACCGAATCGACCTCATCGGCAATCCATAATGTGCTTTCATTCAGGCTCAATAGATAGTCGGCGCCGGCCTTGGCACCACGCAGTAATTCATCCTCCAGCATGGAATCGACACTGACTTTAAAACCCTCTTGCTTGAGTGCCTTGATGGCATCTTCCAGGTGTGGGAAATCAGTATCCGGCAGGCAACCAATATCGATCACATCCGCACCATCATCAGCATAGCGTCTCGCCCTTGCCAAAATCCAGGCGACATCGACCTGTGGCGCCTCGACTATCTCGGCAAAGATCGTGACATCATAACCAGTTAAATCGACTGGCTGACAATCTCGACCAAAAAAGCCCGGCAGGTCTTTTAAATCATCAGGCCCGCAAATGATCGGCACATTCAATTTAGCAGAAACCGCGTCCAGATCACCACGACACAGGCCTGGCACGATGATCCTGCTGACACCGTCAATATCCCTCAGGCGACGCTTGATCATGCCGGCTGTCATCAAGGCTGCAACACTGACCCCCAAATTCCTGACTTCATAGCTAAAATCGGTCGCCTGCATGGATACCAGGATCTTGTGTAAACGCTTTTCAGCGAGTTTGCCCGTCAGGAATAAGATATGTTCGACCATCGTTTATCTACATTAAGATTGTTTGTTAATAACCTTTTCAAAGGCAGATTAACAATAACAACAGGGTTTTCCCACATGGTTTAGATAAACCAGCATAGTGGTCTACCTCACGCAACGCGGCCATTAAATGCTGCCACAATCTAACGGCAAAAAATTTACCGTATTATGTAAGCAACTGTTTTTTATATTATTATAAGGCATAATAGCGATTAATTTTAAGATGCTATAAGTCATGGCATGGTTTTCGCTCAACCTTAACGTTTAGCGTTGCAAAACATGAGACCCGACAAATAATGAAAGTCCATATACTTGGTTCCGGCGCCGGTGGCGGCTTCCCTCAATGGAACTGTAATTGCCGAAACTGTCGCAGGATCCGTAGTGGAGACATGCGAGGCAAAGCCCGCAGCCAATCCTCGATCACACTTAGCAGTAATGGCGAAGATTGGGTACTGTTCAATGCCTCGCCGGACATCCGTGCCCAACTGGCATCATTTCCGCCGATGCAGCCGGGCCGTGAAATACGCGATACCGGCATCAGCGCCATCATTTTGTCTGACGCACAGATCGATCATACCACTGGTCTGATAATGTTACGCGAACATATTAAACCCTGGGATGTTTACTGTAGTGCTGCTGTGCTTCAGGACCTGACCAGCGGTTATCCCTTGTTTAACGTGCTTGAACATTTTCGCGGTGTAAACTGGCATGAAATCACTACCGATCAGGCTTCATTCACTATCCCCAAACTTGATGGATTGATTTTCACTGGCGTACCAATCAAGAGTGAAGCACCGCCCTATTCTCCCCACCGACATAACACCGTGCCGGGTGATAATATGGGATTTAAAATAGAAGATACCAACACAGGCAAGAACCTGTTCTACGCACCGGGCCTGGGGGAAATCGAGCCGCATGTTTATGAATATTTTGAAAACGCTGATTGTATCCTCGTCGACGGCACCGTCTGGACCAATGATGAAATGTCCAACGAGGGTATCAGTAATAAATTAGCGAGTGAGATGGGACACCTGGATCAATCCAGTGAACACGGCATTATGAATACGATAAGCCCCTTGAGTAAACCACGCAAGATACTTATCCATATCAATAATACCAACCCCATCCTCGACGAAGAATCGCCGCAACATGCCGAATTGATCAATGCCGGGATTGAACTTGCCTTCGATGGCATGGATATAGAACTTTAAAAATAAAAAAGATAAAACATAATGAACGATGATGTAAAAGCAGCCTGGTCACAGCAACAGTTTGAAGACAAGCTACGTGCCAAGGAGAAGTACTATCATATCAATCACGAATTTCATCTATTGATGAATTCAGGCAAGCTCCATAAAGAGGCTATCCAGGGCTGGGTCGCCAATCGCTTCTATTATCAAACGACCATCCCCGTAAAAGATGCTGCAATCATGGCCAATTGCCCGGAACGTGATGTCCGCCGTCACTGGCTACAACGGATTATTGACCATGACGGAACAGAAGGTGAAGAAGGCGGCATTGAAGCCTGGTTACAGCTTGGTGAAGCGGTAGGACTGACACGTAAAGAATTAATATCTTATGAGCATGTCCTGCCGGGTGTACGGTTTGCTATAGACGCTTACCTGAATTTCGCACGCCGGGCAACATGGCAGGAAGCGGCCTGTTCCTCACTGACTGAATTATTTGCCCCGAAAATCCATCAGAAACGCCTGGATAGTTGGCCTGACCATTACACCTGGATAGAGGAGAAGGGTTATATCTATTTCCGTAAACGTCTAAGTGAAGCCAGACGCGATGTAGAGCATGGTCTGCAAATAACCCTGGATCACTTCAGGACCAGACA
Organism: Pseudomonadota bacterium; assembly: GCA_022562175.1. Lineage (GTDB taxonomy): Bacteria > Pseudomonadota > Gammaproteobacteria > Eutrophobiales > Eutrophobiaceae > B75T3L11. The sequence continues at coordinate 4,616 of JADFPU010000200.1, forward strand.
AGAACAGGATAAAGCTCTCGATATTCTGCAGTTTAAACTTGATATCCTCTGGACTATGCTAGATAGCATGTGGATGGCATATATCGAAAAGAAGCCACCCTATCACAATATAGAGAATTAG
>JADFPU010000201.1 GCA_022562175.1 Pseudomonadota bacterium
CCGCCGACCAGCCCCGGCTTGAAAGGTAAAAAGTTCCACTTGGTGCCCGCTGCCGCTAACACATCACCGCTATCTATGCCAAACCGATCAAAAATAAGCGCCAGTTCATTCATCAATGCGATATTCAGATCACGTTGCGTGTTTTCAATCACCTTGGCCGCTTCGGCGACCTTAATGGAGGGTGTTCTGTGGATGCCCGCCGTGACCACAGAGCCATAGACATCTGCCACTGTCTTTAAGGTTTCTTCATTCTGGGCAGAGACCACCTTTGTGATGCTTGAAAATGTATGTTGTTTATCACCGGGATTGATCCTTTCCGGCGAGTAGCCTACAGAAAAATCATTGTCGGACTTCAAGCCCGAAGTAGCTTCCAGAATTGGAATGCACTCTTCTTCCGTGGCGCCTGGATAGACGGTCGATTCATAGACTACGATATCTCCTTTTTTTAACTGTGATCCGATCGTTTTTGACACGACTTTCAAGGCTGTTAAATCAGGCTGTTTAGCAGCATTTATTGGCGTCGGTACTGCAATGATATGGAAGTCTGCCTGTTTCAGATCGTCGACATCCGAGGTAAAGAGGATATCTGTTTTTTTCAGATCATCACTCGATACTTCATTGGTTTTATCAATACCCTCCTTTAATTCCGAAATTCGACCAGCATTGACATCAAAACCAATAACTTTACTTTGCCTGCCAAATGCCACCGCCACCGGCAAGCCAACATATCCCAGACCAACAACCGATATTTTTCTATTATGTGGCATCAGTTCACCTCGTAATAATTTCTATACCACTCTATGAACCGGGCAATGCCGTTTTCGATAGAGGTCGACGGCGCATAGTCCACATCTTCGATCAACGCATCCACATCGGCAAAAGTTGCTGGCACATCGCCTTGCTGCAAGGGTAAAAAGTTCTTGGTGGCTTTTAAGCCAAGACAGTCTTCAATGATTTCAATAAATCGCATCAATTCTACGGGTTGGTTGTTGCCAATATTATAGAGCCGATAAGGTGCAAGGCTGGTACCCGGATCAGGGACCTGCCCGATCCAGTCATTGTTTGGCTTTGCGGTAATATCCAGGGTACGCACCACGCCTTTTACAATATCATCGATATAGGTGAAATCACGACTGTGATTACCGTTATTAAACACATCGATCGGCTGATCGGCCAGGATCTGCCTGGTAAACAGAAACAGTGACATATCCGGCCGCCCCCAGGGACCGTAGACGGTGAAAAATCGAAGTCCTGTGGTGGGCATTGCATAGAGATGACTGTAGCTGTGCGCCATTAATTCGTTGGCTTTTTTTGTGGCGCCGTATAAAGACACGGGGTGGTCGACATTATGGTGTACAGAAAATGGCATCAAGGTATTTGCGCCATATACCGAGCTTGACGAGGCGTAGACAAGGTGTTCAATAGCATTATGCCGGCACCCCTCCAGTATATTCATAAAACCGACCAGATTAGCATCCACATAGGCATGAGGGTTTTCTATTGAATAACGTACACCTGCTTGTGCGGCCAGATGCACGACACGCTCGGGCTGCTCTGTCTTGAACAGAGTGGCCATCTCTTCTCTATGCGAAATGTCCTGCTTGATGAAACGAAAATTTTTGTGGGACTCGATCATTGCCAGTCGATCCATTTTTAACTGGACATCATAATAATCATTTAAATCATCAACACCGATAACCTCATCACCACGCTCAAGCAGAAATGAGGATACAGCCGACCCTATAAAACCGGCGACGCCGGTCAGTAAAATTTTCATATACGATGATTTCCCCGGATAAGCAGATTAATTCTAATTGTTATCTTGCATGCTCGAATCAAACTATTCAACTATGGGTGCAGCTAGCCCGCATATTGCACGAGTTCGGATTAGATTATAACAGTCCTTACTGAAGATGGAATCATCAGTAAGGACACGGCAAGGCTATTATCGAGTGGCCAGCGCTAACGGAGCAGGATTATTCTGTCGTCTTGACAGGCGGCCGAGTTTGCTCTGAAGGATGCTCAGAGGCGCTACTCTTGCTGGGGATAAAACGATCATCTTTCGTGTTGTAATGCTTGCCTTCTGAATCCCACGGTAATGAACGGTATGCAGCCACTTCGTCAAAACTGAAGTAGGGATATTTAATAATGTCAAAATAGGGTGAATAGTCGAAATCCTTTGGCGTAATCAAACGTGTATTACGCCGGTATAGTTTCACACTACCATCCGCTACACGCTCTGCAAACGGCAAGATAGGATAATGCACTGAACTAAACGCCTCTGCCATCATTGATGAACAGACATTGCGGGTCGATTCACCGGCCTGATGTTCAAACAAGCTTGAGCGCCATCGTTTAGGTAGAAAGGAATAGGGCAACAGAAAACGGCCAAGATCCAGTAAATGCCGGATATCATAGTCGTAACCAAGTTGCCCCACTGCATAGGCTATCACTTGCTGTCGATCTGGCCGGGATAATCCCTCGGGGCGACATATCCGTAAGTGACAGCCTTCATACTTGCTTACCGGCGCAACAATCGTCCCCTCACCCAACATCGCTTCAATGACTAACTGCTCATGAGGAGCGCCCGTATAATGTTCAGCGATCACGTTTTGTAATGCGCCGTCTTTAATCTCGTCAAGCCGGCCGATATACAGCGCGGCATGCGTCCAGGGGCTGTTAGTGACCATCTTGATCACCTCGCTGACACGGGATCGCCCCTCCAGCAGAATGACATCTGCCTGGTGCAACTCTTCACACAGGCGCTCAAAATCCGTCATCGGCAGCTCATTTGCCGCAACATCCTTCTCCAGATTGAGAAAGGCGGAAAGCTTTTCCATTAAAAAACTCTTGATGGCCATAGTTAATGTCCGAAAATCTACTCAGCGCTCAGGATTTAGACGCAATGTTGACGCTACAATTCATTTAACCCGGTTATCGGCCTAGGCAATGTTAAATTGATATGTAAAATAAAAAGCCTATTTATTACAAAAGGATAACAAATATTTTAATTTTAGATAAGGGGCCAAATAGAAAAACCGTGGCCTGTGCCCTATTCCCCTCAATACAATACCTGATATGTTGGTATATTGAGACGAAAGTTGTGGAGGTATTACGGTGGATTATCTTGGTTTTTTGTAACCCTCTGAATACTGAATAAAAAATAATAATTGTTTTGGCCTGTTTTATGCATTTAACATTTAAAACCAGGCTAGTTTTTTTGTATTAAGCTATGCTTTACTATCATACATAGAATGATTTAAAAAGGGTTACAGATGATGATTAGACACTTTATTTCACAAGCATTAACTTTTTGTTTACTGAGCGTATTTACAGTCGGCGCCAATGCTGAAAACACATGGGGCAGTTACCATTGGGCACGGATGGAGAATCCATTCACGCTGTTGGTGATTGATAGTATGACCACCGATTGGGACACTGAGTTAAATACAGCCATCACTGAGTGGTCGTCGTCTGAGGTGCTCAACCTGGAGGTTGCATCGGAGAACGACAAAAAGAACATACGTAAACGCTGTCCGATGAAAGACGGTCAGATACGTGTTTGTAATGCGCAATATGGATTCAATGGCTGGCTTGGGCTAGCTACCATTGGGATCGACAGTAATGGACATATCCAGTTAGGCACTGCCAAGATGAATGACAGCTATGCCAACTATTGGGCCATAGAAGGAGAGAAAAACCATGTTGTCTGCCAGGAGATCGGTCATCTCTTTGGGCTAGGCCATACCAGTGAAGATGGGTCGAGTCAGGGGACATGTATGGACTACTCCTCCGATCTCAGTAGTCAATGGCCCAACCTGCACGATTTTGTAACGCTGGCCGAGATTTATAGCCATGAGGACACTTTTAACAGCTATGATGAAGGTACAAGTGATGATACCGGTGGTGATGGTTGCAATGCGCCTCCGGGTAAAGGTTGTAATAAAAATGCAGCAGAAGTCCCACCTATGGGTGTCCGCGTCTACGGTGATCGATACCAAGAGATATGGGTGGCCGCGCGGAGAAACAGAGGGTTGTGGATCCATCATATTCGCCTGGCCCCATAGTTTGTTTATACCACCATCCATCAACATCTTTACGAAGAATAGCAACGGACATAGCACGATTTTAAATTGTTATCTGAGAACTTGTACGTCCGTTATTGGCAAATTTTGATGAACAACCCCGTGGCAAGACCACGGGGTATCAGAGAAGATCCAATTGACGAAGTTCTTCCTTCGGCTTGCCTTGACTCTTGACATACTCTTCTACCAATTTCCAATCTCCTCTCTCCCCTACCGTCGCAACATAATAACCATCTGTCCAAAATTCACCTCCCCACAATTCTCGCTTCAGCTCCGGCTTCCTCCTGAATATCTCTCTCGCCGTAATACTCTTAAATACCCGAACCACCTGCCCTGGCGATATCTTCGGATGCGCCGTGCAGAGTAAATGAATATGCTCCCTATCACAGCCTAGCCTTTCCATTTCAATATCATAGCGCTCCTCAATCCCTTGAACCGTTTCAACGATGACCCCCCAGTACTTCTTCACTCAATAACGCTTTCCGGTATTTCACCGGAAACACTATATGGTAGTGTATCTGCCAGGCACAGTGACTACCCTTCTGCACTTCATCTATCGACATCCCGTCACGTTAATATAATGTGTCCCCGTGGCAAGACCACGGGGAATTACAAGTTA
>JADFPU010000202.1 GCA_022562175.1 Pseudomonadota bacterium
GACGGCACTCAGGGAAGCACAGGAAGAAATAGGATTGCTACCGGAACATGTCACTATCATGGGCAGGCTGGATGATGCGTGGGGCCGTTACGGACATCATGTTATCCCCTTTGTCGGCTGGCTTGATCATCAACCTGAATTAACGCCTGATCCAAATGAGGTTGATGAAGTGCTTATCGCAGACATGCAAATATTAATGCAACCGGAGAGCTCAAGGAAACATGAAATCAAGCTTGGTGATGTTCGCTATATGACCGAAGCCTTTAGCTGGGACGGTGGTTATATATGGGGCCTGACTGCTGATCTGTTGCTTGAATTGATCTTGTGGGTCAAGGGCGAACCATCCAATCGTGGTGCATTACGATTGGAGAAAATGAAGAAATATACAATTTAATTTACAGGGTCCGCTATCGATTACCTTCCTCTGCCGGCAGGTTTATCCCCGCCGCCACTGGATCTGCCACCGCGAGATCTTTGCAGGTGTCCTTGTCTATTCATATCTCTCGTCCTGCTTGTTCGCTGTGATCGGTCTGACCTTTCTGATCTGCCACCTGAAATCTCGTCTCTTTGTACCTTTCTCAAGTTATCCAAAGCAGTATTTCTACCTTGCCTGGAGACAGCGATAGATCGTAGGATTGCTGGTTTAGCATCTTCAGGTACTTTATCGAGCAGATTTGTCAGAACCTCAGTGTGCTTGCTGGTAGATCTTTCAACTGCTCGTAAAGCTTCACTTACATTCTTCCCTTGGGATTGAGCCCTGTTGATCTCGTTCGTCGCTCCAGTCATGGCATTTTCATAGTCTCTTGCCAAATCGCCAACGAACTCCGGTTTTCCTTTGGCGACCATAGAATTTATTTCTGCTAAACGTTCTTTGGCAAATTCAGTATGCAGATCTGCCTTTTCTAATGGATCAACTGCAGCGTTTAATCTGGCCGTCTCTATATGCCGTTTTGCCAGATAAACCGGATCGTCGGGCAATATCTCAGGTACTTCCTGGGCAAAAGCAGTACATATGTAAAAACAGCAAGTGACTATAGACAAAATAATCTTGTGAAGCTTCATTTTTTCATATCTGATTTTATAGATAACCATGTTAAGTCAATAACATTCTGAAGTATTCTTTCATGGATCACAGACAGCATCAATAACCGGGACAGACCACGGTTTTCTGAAAAGTAGACCGTCCGTGTTTGTTGGCACATCTGAGACGTTTGCAAACTTCGAATCACTTCGCCAGTATTTTTAATTCCGGAATCGACTCGTTCATGGCGCGTGTATAGCGCTCAATTGCTTCATCCGCTTCCTCCCGTGTCATACAAAGTGGTGGCGAAAATGGAATAACCTCAATAAACGGTAATACGCGTGTAAAGATTCCTTGTTCTATACATTTTCCGACTATTAATCGTTGCACCCCTGCTTCAGGATTAAAGGGACGTCTGGTTTTTCTGTCAGCAATGAGTTCGACGGCCATCATCAAACCTTGACCACGTACGTCACCCACATAAGGGTGATCGCTGATACTGTCTTTCAGGCGCTGTAAAAAATACGCGCCCACCTCTCTTGAATTATCGATTAATGATTCGCGTTCTATTATGTCCAGGTTAACAAGGCCGATCGCTCCCCCAACCGGGTGACCGGAATAAGTATAACCGTGCATAACAGGCCCCATTTCAGGCGAGGCCATAAAGAGTACATCCCAGATCTCTTCTGATAATACGGATGCCGATACCGGAAAATAGGCACTTGTAATCCCTTTCGCAAGAGTGATGATATCCGGTTTCAGGTTGTAGTGACCGCTGGCAAACCAGTGACCGGTACGGCCAAAAGCTGTGATCACCTCATCAACAATAAACAGGATTTCATTCTTCTTCAAGATCTCCTGAACGCGTTTGAAGTAGTCCTGCGGCGGCAGAAGTACACCACCGGTACCCATGATAGGCTCAGCGATGAAGGCGGCAATATTGTCTGCACCTTCGCGTGCAATTAAATCCGTCAGATCCCGGATCATCCGATCACAGAATTGCACTTCCGTCTCCTCCTCCTTATGGAAACGATAGTAATGAGGACATGAGGTGTGTAATACACTGTCAATGGGTAGATCAAAGGCCTTATGATAAGCTTCGATACCTGTCAGGCTGGCTGAAGCATAGCTCAGTCCATGATAGGCGCCAATGCGAGAGATGAACTTTTTCTTATTCGGTCTGCCACGCAGATTATTGTAATAATGTACAATTTTGAAATTTGTATCGTTTGCGTCTGATCCCGAGCAACCAAAAAATACCTTCGAAAAATGTGTTGAGTTTGTCTGTTCTTGTAAAAGATGTAAGACTCGATCCGCCAAGCGAATAATGGCTTCGTTGGATGCATGTCCAAACAGGTGATAGTAGCCAAACTGTTCTATAGCTATTCTGGCAGCTTCAGCTATTTCTGTTCGGCCATAGCCGATATTCATACACCACAGACCTGCACAGCAGTCTATATATTCCTTTCCATCTATATCCGTGAGTCAAACCCCTTTCCCTTTAGTGATAATCAGAGGACCTTTCTGCATATGATCCACAATCGATGTCATCGGATGCATTAGCCGTTGGCGATCCATATCGACAAATGAAAGAGTTGGCTTGAGATCATCGATCATATCGGTTACAACTTCGTAGTGGGTATACAGTCAATCAACTGTTTCAACATATCATTATTCACTCATTAAATGACACTGTGGTTGATTCGTGTCGATCCTGGCTATGTTGGCTGAAAAAGTCCCACATAAGATCGGTGCCCCAGACCTTGGCATCTTTTGGTGCTTGTTCGCATAAAGGATATTGTGGGATACTATCGGCCTGCTCCTCCCCAACACACCATCCACCACCTCCGATATTCCCGGGCCAGACATGTTTACCTTCAGGCCAGAGGCAGTTGACCACATCGATTCCATCTTCATTGCAGAGTTTATAATTCATACACTGTAGTCCCTGTGCTTCAACAATCGGGTTAGACCATACTATAGGGTCAATGCTGCATCCGGCTGCATCGGCCCAGGTCTTTGACACTGTTTTTGTACTGGTGTAGTAGTAGCCATCGGATGACGGTCGATCGTCATGAGGAACCGTTGTATCGAGAGCACCATTTATCTGCAATAACGGCAAAGTCTTTGCTGGAGTACAAGAATAGCCCCGTTCCAGCCTGCCGATGACCAGAACTACAGCGGCAAACTTATCTGAGTACTCGCAGGCTAGTCTATGGGCCATCATCGCGCCATTACTCGCACCAGTCAGATAAAAACGTTGTTTGTCTGTGTGGTAATTTACAGAAAGATCCTCAAGGAGTTTTTTTATAAAACCGATATCGTCATTACAGGAGGTCCAGTGACAGCGTTTACATTCACCGCATTCCGGCGGACAGGGATATTGATCACTGGCATCGGTACACATTGGGCCTAGTGGACTGTTTGTATGATTACCGCCAAGATCATTCCAGGAACTGATGAACCAGGGTTTGCCTTCGCTAGTCTCCGAAATGAAATAACTAGCCTGAGGATACACAGCGATAAACCCCTTGCTCTCAGCATAACGGTTAAACCCTGAGGAGGTCTCCAGTTCGAAGCCGGTCGCCGTGCCTGTGTACCCATGTAAAGCAATGACTACAGGCATGTCCTGACCCTTTTTATAAGCATGGGGTAAATACACAAAGTATTCCCGTACAATACCCCCATGCGCAATGGTGCGATAGTTCATTTTACCGGTTGTCATCTGCATTTCCTGAGCCGGACCGGGGCGACCGTCAGCGTGCACTGCGGAATTGAAAATCATACAAATCATCAGTGTAAGTATGGCCAGAGTCACTTCGACAAGATTTATTCTATTGCACAATATATTGCTATCTTCATAATATGAATCGTTACATAATTATATATAGTCCATACGTTAATAATGTATCTAAATGTCTCTTCTTTCCTGTGAAAATAACTAAAGCAAGCTTTACTTATCCAGCAACTGAAAGTGGGTTCCAGCTATTATGATATTGTATGCGGTGAGTCGGCTTTGTATACCATCAAAATGAATGCACTGCCGGAATAGATTGTACAAATCTTATTCTGTATATTTGATGAAAAGATAGATAATAATCAGGAGAAACAAGACGTGATAGAGATTAATAAAGTAGCTGTGATTGGTGCAGGAACGATGGGCTCTGGTATAGCGAGTCATCTCGCCAATGCAGGTATTGCCGTCGTGCTGCTCGATATGGTTGCCGATGGAGTAAAGAACCGCAATGCTATAGCAGAAGGTGCGATTCAACGCATGCTTTCAACATCACCACCGGCATTTATGGACGATTCCAATGCCAAGCTTATCACTCCGGGCAACATAGCAGACGATATGAATCTTATTGCTGATGTGGACTGGATCGTCGAGGCTGTTGTCGAACGTCTCGATATTAAACAAGCCCTGTATAAAACTATCGACCAGGTTCGTAAGCCCAATGCGATGGTCTCCTCTAATACCTCAACAATCCCGCTAAAAATGCTGACGAATGAAATGCCTGATGCGTTTAATCAGGATTTCTGCATTACCCATTTCTTTAATCCGGTGCGTTATATGCGTTTGCTGGAAGTTGTTGCCGGACCGAAAACGCGTCAGGAAGTCATTGAAACACTTTGCGGGTTTTGTGAGGTAAAACTCGGTAAAAGTATAGTG
>JADFPU010000031.1 GCA_022562175.1 Pseudomonadota bacterium
AATCTCCAATGCCTGTCAAAATTCCTTGCAATTCCAACATTATCTCCTTTTATTTCAACTATTGGGATACTTAAAGACAATTCAATTTCCTTTCCTTCCTTGTCAATTTTTTCAACTATTCCGACTGTTATTGTTGTGTTCACATTAAGCATTAATGTTTCTTTTGTTTTTATTGGCTCTGTTTTTTTATGTTCTTGAATACCTAAAACTTCTTCAAATAAATTTGATTTAATTTTTAGGTCGTGAGTAATTTCTGGCAGATTATTTTTTTCTGCAAGCCGTACTGGAAAACGGTGAACATGCCCTGTTTTTTATAAATATAGATTCAGAAGGAGTTGATGTTATCGACAACCCCTTGTTTAGTCATACCTACGCCGCACATCATCCAACCTACCGTTATCATAATGTTTTTGTGCCCGAGGAGAACCGAATTGGTGCAGAAGGTGATGGCATGCAATATACTCGTAGCTGGTTTCGGCATGAGCGCATGATGATCGCGGCACGATGTTGCGGGGCAGCAGCACGTCTTATTGAAGAAGCTACAGAATTCGCCAAAAACCGGAATATTCAAGGCGAAAAATTGGCGGATAAACAGGCTATTCAGTTTATGTTAGCTGATAGCACCACTGAACTCTGGGCAGCACGATTAATCACTTTCGAAGCTGCTGAAGCCCATGACCGGGGTGAAGATTTAAAATCACTCCATGCCCGCTGCTCAATGGCAAAACTTTATGCGTCAGAAATGGCGAACCGGGTTGCAGATCGTACAGTACAGATATTTGGTGGTCGCGGTTATATGCGTAAAAATGTTGCAGAAAGATATTTCAGAGAGCTACGCGTTGATAGAATTTGGGAAGGCACCAGTGAAATTCAGCGTTTAATCATTGCTAAATGTTTATTTAAGCGCGGCCTGACGGCAATGTAAATTAATGTGTGTCAGATTAAAAAAATATTAACGCTGCTGACACTACTATGTCTTCTGCATGGTCTGCATGCTGAAGAAGAAAAAATTGTGAACTTCTACAACTGGGCAGATTACATCGGCAAGACTACCATTGCCGACTTTGAAAAAGAATTCGGGATCAAAGTTAATTACGATATTTATGACACCAGCGAAATCGTAGATGCCAAACTGATGGCCGGCAGGACCGGGTATGATGTTATCATACATGCTGCTTCGTTTTCCGGACGTCTCGTCGAAGCCGGGATATTTCAACAACTCGACAAAAGCAAACTCAGTAATTTGAAACACATGGACCCGGATGTCATGCAAAACTTGGCGGATTTTGGTCTGGGCGATCATTATTCAGTACCCTATATGTGGGGAACAACAGGCATCTCCTATAACATCGATATGCTTAAGGAACGGATGCCGGATGTACCACTGGAAACGGCCGATTTCTTCTTTAAACCCGAGATTATCTCCCGATTCGCCGATTGTGGCGTCACCGTTTTAGATAGCTCTATTGATGTGCTGCCTATGGTGATGAATTATCTCGGCTATCATGGCAACTCCATCGATCCGGAACACCTAAAAGAAGCGGAACAGGTAATGAAATCCATCCGCCCCTACAGCCAATATTTCAGTTCCGCAAAAATGTTGATTGATATGCCGAATAAGGAAGTATGTGTGGCCATGAGCTGGTCGGGTGATTACTCCGTTGCCCGAACTCGAGCCGAAGAAGCGGGAATTGATATAAATCTGGGTTATTCCATGCTGGAGAAAGGTGTGCCGACCTGGATTGATGGCATGTTTATTCCCAGCGACGCCCCCCACCCGAACAATGCACATCTTTTGATTAATTACCTTATGCGCCCTGAAGTGATTGCGCCTATTTCCAACTTTATCGGTTATGCAAACGGGAATAGATCTGCCACAGCTCTGGTCGACCCAAGGATAACGAACGATCCGGCTATATACCCCAACGAAGATGTGAAACGACGACTGCAACCCGCTCTGGTCTATTCACCAAAAGTAGAAAGACCACGATCTCGAACTTTTACCCGAATTAAATCCGGGCTTTAATGAATTTTGACCTTTGCCATGGTTGAAGAAACTTCCGATCAATCGACAGAAAAACCAGCCTGGCAAGATCCGGCCGCAAAGCCCTTCATTCAAATTGAAAATGTCTCAAAGGATTTCAACGGATTCATCGCGGTCAACAAGGTAAGCTTGGATATTTATCAAGGAGAATTATTTTCCATCCTGGGTGCTTCAGGCTGCGGCAAGACCACATTACTGCGCATATTGGCTGGATTTGAAAGACCAACCACCGGAAGAATCCTGATTGATGGCATGGACATGACCAATATCCCTCCCTATGAGCGCCCCATCAATATGATGTTTCAATCCTATGCTGTTTTTCCCCATATGACCGTTGAAAAAAATGTTGCCTATGGATTAAAAAAAGAGGGTATAGCAAAAGAACAAATACAAACTCGTGTGGCGGAAATGCTGGAGCTGGTACAAATGACCGAATTTGCCAAACGCAAGCCACATCAACTATCCGGTGGACAGCTACAACGCGTAGCATTGGCAAGGGCGTTGGTTAAAAAACCAAAGGTCCTGTTACTTGACGAACCATTGGCAGCCCTGGATAAGAAATTACGCGAACATACCCAGTTTGAGTTAATGAATATACAGGATCAGATTGGCGTGACTTTCGTTGTTGTTACCCATGATCAGGATGAAGCCATGATCCTGTCATCACGCATAGTAGTCATGCATAAGGGCGAACTCATACAATGTGGGACACCCAAAGAGATCTATGAATATCCGATTAATCGCTATGTTGCAGATTTCTTTGGCACAATTAACCTGTTTGAAGGAAATGTCAGTCGTGTCGACGACAAGACTATGGAAGTTGAATGCAAAGAAATCAGTACAACAGTAAAAGCCTTATCATCTGATACTACACGAGTCAATGATCAGTTAACGATTGCTGTCAGGCCTGAAAAAATTTCGATCAGCAAGGAAGCCCCTGAAGGCGAAGACCTGTCGATATTGAAAGGTATTGTTTGGGATTTAGGTTATTACGGCAAACTATCCATTTACAAGGTACGCACAGAAACAGGCAAAGTCATTCAAGTCAGTGCTCAAAACCGGATACGTTCTGCTGAACGTGTGCTGGAATGGGACGAAGAAGTTTACTTGTCATGGGATATACAAAGCAGTGTGGTTTTAACCGAATGAATAGTAATCTACATCAGCAAAGAATCATGGATATATTATGGCGGCGCTTTGTTATTGTAGCTCCTTACCTTTGGTTATTTATATTCTTCCTCGCACCATTCGCCATTATATTCAAGATCAGTTTTGCCGATCCGATCGTTGCTCAGCCTCCGTTTACACCACTATTTAATTTTAGTGTACAGGCAGATAAATGGTTTTACTTCACGCTGGATAATTACCGATTTTTGTTGGAAGACAACCTGTATTGGATCAGCTATTTAAAATCATTCAAGATCGCGTTTATATCCACCTGCCTGTGTTTACTCATCGGTTACCCAATGGCTTATGCCATTGCCCGGGCCAGTCCGGTTTGGCGCAATGTATTATTATTCCTGATCATTCTGCCATTCTGGACCTCATTTCTATTGCGGGTATATGCCTGGATGGGCATATTGAGCACACATGGCGTTATTAATAACTTACTAATATCCATCGGCTTTATCGATCAACCCCTGAAATTGTTATATACGGATTTCGCAGTCTATGTGGGTATCGTTTACTCCTATTTGCCCTTTATGATCCTGCCGCTATTCGCGAACCTGGTAAAACTCGATTTTGATTTGAATGAAGCTGCCGCCGATCTCGGCGCCACACCCCTGGTAATTTTCCGTGACATTACCCTGCCGCTGTCCATGCCCGGTATCATCGCCGGCAGTTTGCTGGTATTCATTCCTGCGTTGGGTGAATTTGTAATTCCGGCATTATTAGGTGGTCTTGATACACTGATGATAGGCCGAACCCTTTATGATGAATTCTTCAGCAATCGGGATTGGCCATTATCCTCAGCAGTCGCAACTGTTCTGTTACTCATATTGGTACTGCCCATGATGATTTTTCAACATCACCAAATTAACGAAACGGATTACCAGGAATGAACAGGCAACGCTCTACATTTCTGATTACGGTCCTTTGTTTTGGCTATGCGTTTCTTTATATCCCGATCATAATGGTAATGATTTACTCATTTAACGATTCACGCATCGTTTCAGTGTGGGGTGGTTTTTCCTTTCGCTGGTACCTGGCATTATTGGACAACAGGCAGATTATTGAAGCCGCGCTTTTAAGCCTGCGTATTGCATTTATCAGTGCCACGATTGCAACGATATTGGGTACCCTTGCCGGTCTTGCCTTAACACGAATGGGACGATTTCGTGGCAGAATATTATTTACCGGCATGATTGTGGCACCGTTGGTTATGCCCGAAGTCATTACCGGTTTATCACTTTTACTTCTATTTGTGAGTCTGCAGGACTTTATCGGCTGGCCGGGCCAACGAGGTGCTACAACTATTATGATTGGTCATATCACGTTTTCCATGGCTTATGTAGCTGTCATTGTGCAATCGCGTTTAATGTCGATGGATCAGTCTTTGGAAGAGGCGGCCATGGATCTGGGAGGCAGACCGTTCCGCGTCACGATCGATATAACTTTACCTATCATCGCCCCTGCCATGCTTTCCGGTTGGCTGTTAGCGTTTACCTTATCGCTTGATGATCTGGTGATTGCCAGTTTCGTATCCGGACCTGGAGCCAGTACATTGCCCATGTGGATCTATTCGAAAATCCGGCTTGGTGTAACGCCTGATATAAATGCATTGGCCACCATTATCATTACCATTGTAAGTATCGGTGTTGTTATCGCTTGCTGGTTGATGCTGCGGCAGGAAAAACAACGGCAACAAGATGCACAACTCGCTTACAAGAATAATTTATAAGAATCCATTATGAAACGAACATAGATTTAGTGAGTACGATCAATATACTCAGGAGGAACATAGTCGAAGATAAACGTCACCCTGTCTTCATCGCCTTTGTTCATGACACTGTGCCTTTTCTGGTTGTTGATTTCATAAGCCTGACCAACTTCCATTTGATAGGGACGTCCATCGATCATAAATCGTACACGATGGTTGGTTGTGATAGGGACATGGATTCGATGGCCATGACGGAATGACGGATGTGTATCCACGTGAGGTTTTATTATTCCACCAGCAAGTAACTTTGCCGCCATAGCACGAATGATGGTACCCCCAGCAGGGTAAAATTCATCAACAATATGATGCATCACAGGCACTGCAACGTCAGCCAACCTGTCCCAGCCGGGCTGTTTGCTTACTTCAATATTTGGCCAGCCTGATCCATCGGTAAATATCATCACGATCGATTCCGTATAACGATGTACATCATATTCTTGCTGGCGATACTCCTGTTCATGCCAAGCATTTTCCTCCAGTGAGAGGATTTCATGCTGTAATGCCTTTATTTCCACCGAGCCCAGGCATTTTATCGGTGTATCTATATCCATAGTTTTATCAATCTAACATTAATCAGATATTTGTTGAGAAAGAATAAAATTCAAGGGTTCATGGAGTCAATTCACACACAATGCTCTTGTACAACAATTTTATATTACAACTGCTTTTAATACACTGTTAAATCGTTAAATACCTATTCAAGCGAAGCTGTATGTTTTATATTTATGTCAGTAACTTACTTATCATTACTGAATGAATACTCATTCATTTATTTCTAATAAAAGCTTGTATTCTACACAATACTTGGATTAAGATACAACTCATTTAATGAACTAATCACAAAGTACACTAACAAGCAATGCCAACAATGAAGCAATGGTTTCAGGAGAAAGCCATCGAACAGGTAGAGGCACTAATCCCTGATATTTCTGGGATGGCTAAGGGAAAAATTGTGTCGACGCAACGCTATTTGGATGATAAAGGTATTCGTATTGCTGAAGCCTTGTTCACTCAAACCATTACCGGTGACTACACTGACTATATTGATATTATCAATCCTACCGATGTTGATATGGAAGCCAGGCCCGTACTGGATTCGATTCGTATAGTACCCTGGGCAACCTGCCCCACCGCCCAGATCATCCATGATTGTTATCGTCTTGATGGCAGTCCCGTGGAATTCGCGCCCAGATATGTGTTGAAACGTGTCCTTGAATTATACGATAAGAAAGGCTGGAAAGCTGTTGTTGCACCTGAGATTGAATTCTATCTGATTAAATCCAATACGGATGTAGACCATCCACTCGAACCACCTGTCGGCAGATCCGGTCGGCAAGAACTTTCCCGGCGAACTTTCAGTATCGATGCCTTAAACGAATTCGAAGATGTGATTGAGGATATCTATGATTTTTCTGAACAACAGGGACTCAATATTGAAACACTCACACATGAAGATGGTATCGCCCAGCTTGAAGTCAACTTCCTGCATGGCGATCCGATGAGTCTAGCTGATCAGGTGTTTACGTTTAAACGGACGGTTCGCGAGGCTGCCTTTAAGCATAATATGTATGCCACTTTCATGGCTAAGCCACACCAACACCAACCCGGCAGCTCAATGCATCTGCATCAAAGCATTATTAATAAAAAAACCAGCAAAAACATATTTATCAATAAGAACGGGAAACTCAATAGCTCGTTTAAAAGTTACATTGCCGGCCTGCAAAAGTACACGCCCGCAACTATGTCAATATTTGCACCTAACGTGAATTCCTATCGAAGGATTGCACGTTATTATGCGGCACCAATTAATACCCATTGGGGATTCGACAATCGCACCGTCGGCTTTCGCGTACCCGTATCACCTGCTGAAGCAACTCGCATTGAAAACAGGATCCCCGGATCTGATGTCAATCCATATCTAGCCATCGCAGCATCATTGGCTGCAGGGTTTCTGGGTATACAGGAAAAACTTGAACCTAAGAAACCATTGGAGAGTAGTGCCTATGATCTAAAAATTACTTTACCAAGGGATCTGCACTCATCATTAATACTCTTGAGAAAATCCACGCAGATACGAAAAATCCTCGGTGAAGAATTTATTCGACTCTACTCTGCTGTTAAAGAACTCGAATATGAAACATTTTCCCAGGTCATCAGTTCCTGGGAACGCGAACATTTATTACTTAACGTCTAAGACTGGTGAAAAATACTCCTGCAAATAACACAGAAAGCTGGCAAGTGTTAGATCGTGAACACCACCTGCATCCATTTACAGATACGAAGGCATTGGCAAAAGAAGGTTGTCGGGTGATCACCCGTGCAGATGGTGTTTATATCTGGGACTCGGAAGGCAAACAACTGCTGGATGGGATGGCGGGTCTATGGTGTGTCAATATTGGCTATGGCAGGAAAGAACTTGCTGAAGCAGCTTATCAACAGCTTCTCGAGTTACCCTATTACAATGGTTTTTTTAATACTTCGCATCCTGCTGCAATTGAATTATCAAAGTTACTGACCGAAGTAACAGCACCACATTTAAACCACGTTTTTTTCACTAACTCCGGTTCCGAAGCCAATGATACGGTTATCAGGTTAGTGCGACGTTACTGGGACCTGGCAGGCAACCCCGAAAAGAATATGATCATAAGTCGTGATGATGCCTATCATGGTAGCACCATCGCGGCGGCCAGTCTTGGCGGGTTAAAACCGATGCACGAACAAGGACATCTACCCATTCCTGGCATCACTCATATCGCTCCACCCTACTTGTATCGCGATGCTGGTGATTTATCTCCTGAACAATTTGGCATCGACGCTGCCCACTTTCTGGAAGAAAAAATTAACGCGTTAGGAGCGGATAAGGTTGCGGCCTTTATAGGTGAACCGATTCAAGGTGCCGGCGGTGTCATCATTCCCCCCGAAAGCTATTGGCCGGAAATTCAACGTATCTGTAAACAATATGACATTTTGTTGATCCTGGATGAAGTGATCTGTGGTTTTGGCCGACTCGGCACCTGGTTTGGTGCTGAATATTATCAGCTAGAACCGGATCTGGTAGCAATGGCTAAAGGGTTGTCTTCCGGATATTTACCAATTGGGGCGGTGATGGTAGGTGATCGTATAACCGATTTACTCATCGCTGAAGGCGAGGAATTTGTCCATGGCTTTACCTGCTCAGGCCACCCCGTTGCCTGTGCCGTAGCCCTGGCAAATATTAATCTTCTGCGTGATGAAAAAATCATCGAAAATGTAAAAACAAATACCGGGCCGTATCTACAAAAACGTTGGCGTGAACTTGCCGATCATCCTTTAGTCGGTGAGGCAAGAGGCATTGGCTTTATCGGTGCATTGGAACTGGTAAAAAATAAAAACACCCGGGAACTGTTCGAGCCTGCCGGCGAGGTCGGCAAGATGTGCCGCAATTTTTGTTTTAAGAACAGTCTGGTTATGCGCGCGGTAAACGATACCATGATCATCGCGCCGCCGTTAATCATGACGAAAGAGCACATTGATGAATTGATTGAACTGGCAAACAAATGTCTCGATTTAACTGCAAAGGAACTAGGCATTTCATAAAATAAAGGAAAATATATTTTTATCTGTTAACCATGGCCTGGCAACGTCAATTATTACAAGTCAACCTGACCACATTCTGTGATTCCGCAAAGGGATTGGTCTGCCGCCTGGATGAGATGTTACCGGAATATTATAAGTTGCTGGGTTGGGATGAAACAGGTGTTCCTTCAACTGAAACCTTAAAGCGACTTGAACTTTCTGGATGATGCAAACTTATAAAGCACATAACGCGGTTGATAAACAAATCAATGAGCTTTGTTATCTTAGTGCTACAGAAGCACTGGCCCTGTTCAAGTCAAAATCTCTCTCACCAGTGGAACTGCTGGAAGCGCAAATTACCAGGACAGATGCTGTCGAATCTCAAATCAATGCCTTTACCTACAACCGATTCGAAGCGGCAAGAGAATTGGCCAAACATGCTGAAGACAACTACCTGAAAGATGCAGATAATTTAGGGGCACTGACAGGAATAACCGTAGCACTCAAGGATGAATTTCCAATGCGGGGTGAAAACACGACTGAAGGTTCAATATTGCTTAAGGATAATATCGATAAGGAAGATCATCCCCTGGTAGAAAGACTGAAGGATGCGGGTGCAATCATTCATGCCCGTAGCAATGTACCTGAATTTTCCAGCGCGGTATTCACTCGCAATCGCTTACATGGCACTACACGTAATCCATGGAATCCGGAATACAGCCCCGGGGGATCTTCAGGCGGCTCCGCTGCAGCACTGGCCACAGGAACAACAACGTTGGCAACAGGCTCCGATATCGCCGGCTCAATCAGGGTGCCGGCAAGTTTGTGTGGTGTGGTTGGTCTGAAACCAAGCTACGGACGGGTGCCGGAAAGTGATCCCTATTATTCTCTCGACACTTATAACCATAACGGGCCGATGGCGAGAACCGTGGAAGATTGCGCGCTGATGTTTCAGATCATCAATGGGCCACACCCCAACGATATAGCCAGCTTGAGGCCGAAACTCGAGGTACCCACCCATTTCGATGACATCAAAGGCATGCGTATAGCCAGTTCACTTGATCTAAGTATTTTTAATGTGGACCCAATCATCCGGGAAAACACGATCAAGGTTTGTCATGCGCTTAAAGACCTTGGCGCAGTCGTTGAGGAAGTTGACATCCATTGGGATAAATCCATTGCCATTGCCGCGCGCTCACACCTCGGATTTCTTATGGGCCGTGACCTTGCCGGACATTTAAGCAACAACAGGGAACTGATGGACGATTATAGTATTGAATTAGCCGAGATTGGTCTTGCAACGAGCGCAGAAGACTATCTTGATTCCATCCGGGTGGTGGGCGGGATGTATGCGGTAATGGGCGAACTGCTGGATCAATATGACGCCTTAATTTGCCCTACTATTGCTTCAAGTGGGTGGCCGGCGGAAGGAAAAACCGCAGCATTTAACTTGATATTAGAAGAATGTATGACATGGCCGTTTAATATGCTTAGCCGTTGCCCGGTATTATCTATTCCCTCAGGTTTTGCGGATAATGGCGTGCCGACCGGCGTGCAAATTGTCGGTAGAACCTATAATGACCTGACAGTTTTACAAATCGGTGCAACCCTGCAAACGGTTTTGCAATGGCACACTCAATATCCTCCGATTTAATCATAATAAAATTTATGCCCATTAAATTTCCACAACCCCATTGCAACTCTTATTACACGGCAACCGCGAACGAAATTCCGGACTATCCGCTGCTTAAGGGCGCGCAAAGTTGTGATGTTTGTATTGTTGGTGGCGGTTTTACCGGTATTTCTTCGGCACTACACCTTGCTGAACGCGGTTATAACGTCAATGTTATTGAGGCTAACCGTATAGCCTGGGGCGCAACAGGCCGTAGCGGCGGCCAGCTCATTGGTGGCATCAGCGGCGAACAACGTTTAAAAAAGTTTCAAGATAAAGATATATCCGATCTCATTTGGAAGATGCGCTGGGCAGGGCACGAGATCATACGGGGATGGGTTGAAAAATATAATATTAACTGTGATCTCAAATTTGGTTATATGGATGTTGGCATAAAACCCCGTCATCTTCGCTCACTGCAAGCCGAATATGAAGTTTTGCAACAGCATAATTTCCCGTACGAATTTAGATTAGTAGACAGCAGCGAAATGAAAGATATTTTGGGAACAAGTGCCTACAGCTCTGGTTTAATTAATATGGGAAACGGTCATTTGCATCCGTTAAATTTATGCCTTGGTGAAGCAAAAGCAGCGAGTCAACTCGGGGTAAATATCTTTGAGCAATCATCGGTATTAAGAATTGAACATGGTGTTAAACCGAAAGTTCATACAGAGAATGGCGTTATTGAATCCGATTTCGTCATCCTTGCCGGAAACGCCTATCACTCGCTGGAACGACGTCACCTCGGTGGTATAGTATTCCCGGCCGGGAGTTTTATTATTGCCAGCGAGCCTTTATCCGATGAGCTTGCACATGAAATTAATCCACTGGAGCTGGCTGTATGTGATCCAAATTATGTACTTGATTATTTCAGGTTCAGTGCGGACAAACGCATGTTATTCGGTGGCCGTTGTAATTATTCCGGACGTGAACCTCTCAGTATTCAAAAAACCATGTTACCGAGAATGATAAAGATATTTCCACAACTGAAAAATGTAAAAATAGACTATGAATGGGGCGGTAAAATTGGCATTGTGATTAATCGTATTCCTCATATTGGCAGGATAGAAAAAAATATTTTTTACGCACAGGGATACTCCGGTCATGGTGTAAATGTAACGCATCTTGCCGGACAGATTTTAGCCGATGCTATTTCCGGAACTTATGAAAGATTTGATGTTTTTGAAAAGGTTAAACATTACCGTCTCCCAGGCAGTCAATGGATTGGTAATCAACTGGTCGCTCTCGGCATGATTTATTTTCGTTTAATGGATTTACGGTAACGAAGCAAATGGCGTCACCGATTGTAATAAAGAAGGAGTTAAAAACCCGCCCCACAATTGGTTTTCAGAAGATTTCCCCAGTTATCAGGAAATTTATTGGAGACTAGCTAGCTGTAGACTGCAACCACAGTCAATTGAATCAATAAGTTAGGGCATTTTTTATTTTAGCCGCATTTTTTTCCCTAATAAGATAGTCTGGTGCTTTTTATAATTCTCATATACAACATTAATGGGATAAGAACCGTGGCGTTAACCAGTGTAGAAACATTTTATAGTCTGGAAGATGACAAGACTGTAATTGATCTTTTGTAAAAACATCGGGATAGCGTATTAATTGTGGCCGGAGGCACATTTTTGCATGGCCTGGTATCACGGGGCTTATTAACCGGTATTGATGCCCCGTTCGATATTCAGAAACTTGGATTGGATCACATTCAATCCGGTGCAGATGGCTTTGAAATCGGCGCAATGACTAAGTTTGCACAGCTTAAAACCTCAGCAGATATTCAGAATACGGCATGGTTGGGTGCAATAAAGGATGCCACGCTCTCATATCGTGTCGTAATGTAAGAGCGATAATTACTCAATATCTTAAAGTAGTGTAACTCAAGCAGGCATAGATGTGGCTATCAGCGCATCACGTTTAGCACTACACGGAGATGGAAAGCATTTTGTGTCACTGGATAAGGTAATCAAAACTATGCGAGAGACGGGCAGAGATATGCAAGATAAATACAAGAAAACTGCACGAGCTAGGCTGGCAGTGAATGTAATTGAAGTGCCTGTAAACTTATCGAATTTTAAAAATCAATAATATTACTGAAGAATAAAAATGAATTCACGCGAAAAAATATTGAGAACTCCCTTATACGATCTACACGTTGAATTGAATGGGAAGATGACCCCTTTCTCTGGTTATGAAATGCCGGTGAATTATTCCAGAGGCATTATCAAAGAACATTTGCATACGCGTAGTCATGCAGGTTTATTTGATGTTTCACATATGGGGCAAGTGCGATTGACTGGTGTGAATGTGGCCCGGAGTCTTGAATATCTGGTTCCCGTAGATATTGAAGCGCTTGCCCTGAATAAACAGGTTTATGCCGTATTTAGCAATGAGACAGGTGGAATTCTTGATGATTTAATCATTACCCGCTGGGGGGAAGACGAATTCTTTTTAGTCTTCAATGCAGCATGTAAAAAGCAGGATCTAGCCCACCTGGAAAAACACCTGCCAGCAGAGGTGAATATTGAATTCTTACATGACCGCGCTCTGATCGCATTACAAGGTCCTGCTGCAATGGATGTTATGGCGCAGTTGGCGCCAGCGGCGAAAGATCTTGTTTTTATGACAGGCTGCTTCACCTCTATTGAAGGCGTTGAATGCTATGTATCACGTAGTGGTTATACAGGTGAGGATGGTTTTGAGATATCGCTTCCTGCCGACCAGGCAGATAGAATCGCACGATTTATTTTAACATTCGACGAAGTAGAGGCTATTGGCCTTGGAGCCCGTGATTCATTGCGCCTGGAAGCGGGGTTTTGTCTTTATGGGCATGATATGGATGTGCATACCAGTCCGATTGAAGCGGGATTACAGTGGTTAATTTCCAAATCACGACGTCTGGGAGGGGATAAGCAAGGCGGTTTTCCTGGTGCTGATGTGATTTTTGACCAGATGACCAGTCTTAACTGCAAGCTTCGTGTTGGATTGCTGGCATTAGGAAAAGCACCCATTCGAGAAGGAACAGAACTGGTCAATGATAATTCTGAAAAAATAGGCGTTGTCACCAGCGGTGGCTTTGGGCCAAGTTTAAACGCACCGGTTGCCATGGGCTATGTAGAGAGGGAGTATGCCCTGGCTGGGACTGAACTCAAGGCATTGGTACGAGATAAACAATTACCAGTGCGGGTGTCAGATCTACCATTTATCCCACATCGTTATTTCAGAGGGTAGTGAACTATTACACGAAATCAAAACCTGCAGATAAGATGTGATAACGCGAATGGTACTTGTGAGTTTAATGAGGATGCTCCCGAGAAGGCGTTGTAGATCTATGAGGATGACAAGTTAAAACTGCACAAGCTCCCGTGTGTGAAGCGTCTGGTAAGCGGCTTGGGCTTTGTTCCAGAATAAGAAGCGGGAACGCAAAAGATTATGGCTCGTGTCACCTTTCCCCAATCCCTGCCGTACTGGGAATTCGAGGACGAAGCGGGTATGGTAAAGCTTGATTTCATCCGCCATATTAAACGACGTTACGTCGCTAACCTGTAAACCTAAACGGTATACCAGTTATTTATCCCGAAGATAACTAAAGATCCCTGCTTACACTTTGTTGCGCAATTACAGATACTGCTGCGCCAGCGGTAACTCTCTGTTCGCGAGCTGATCGCGGCGCATCTGGCGCGGATCGATACGCTGAATCCGCATTTGAATGCATTTGCTTCAGGGCGCGCTCCTGCCTGCGTCAACCTGTCTCCGTGCGCAACAGATGCGAGCGGTCGATGGAAAAGCTACAGGAAGGAGCATAGTAATCAGCTTCCGCCTCTGTATAGCGCGGATTAAATTCCCGAACCTTCGCATCCAAAAGCCCATCAAAATACAAGCTCCCATTCCTGAACCGTTCTTCATTCTTAATTCCCCTACGGGTTTCCGCTTCCTCGAGAGATACAAACGTCTAACCAATCTCACTGGCGACTTCGAGGATACGAGCTTGAACAGTTTTATGTTCACCGGTTTTTATTTTAAAAATCATTCAACCTTAATGTTTGTTGTATTTGATCACGTTGTTTTGGATCGACACATGCATCATTCGCATAGACTTTCCAATTCGATACTATTTCCTTAACTCCATCGATGATTTTCTCTGCTCGTCCGCGTTTCATGGAGGCTGATTTTGCACATGAATTTAGATCATCCAGAGTGAAGTCATCACGCTTACCGTTAATTGTCATTTGATGGCTGGCCGTCCATCTACCGCCTGGATTAAAGCTGTAAGTCATATCAAAACCGGGTGATAACGACCATTCACCGGATTTGTTCATCATGAAGGCAATGTTTTTAACATGATCATCCTGATTCCTTGCAATGACATTAAATATCATCCGGCGAAACTGTTCTTCAATATCACTCATCGGTAAATCGAGTTGCCGAATGACCATCAATGCCTGTTCATATGAATATACCCCGGCCATATTGTAATCATAATGTGCCAGAGCACAGAGCGATTGCATGTGCAGTTTCTCACCACCGTCAAGGCGGTCAAAACGCCGGGCCATAAAATGTCTGCGATCATTTTCTTCAAACAATCGGCATTCACTCATCGTAATCCCTGCATCCCTGGCCATTCGGGAATAGGCATATTCGATCACACCATAACCCGTTGGATCTTCCAGCTCCTTGTCCTTGTTACCACTGACACCGTCAAATTTAAGAATCCAGTATTCAAAACCTTTCCTCGTTGTGACCTGACCAGAACGGACTTCATTAGTCGATGGATTCCAGGCAATCACGGCCTTGGCCCGTGCACCACCAGCCGAGGTACCGACCTGTAATATATCGGCCATCGCCTGGTCCTTACTCTCTTCAGTAAAAGACACTTCGAGACCTTCTTGCTGCGAGAGGATCTCTGATGCAATCTCAACCAGCTTATCGATATATATCTGCTTTGATGTTGATCTTTTGGGGCCAGTCGCAGGCACGTACTCCAGTGCCCCCATCCCCCTGTCACCGGTATAACAAAGACGTTCGATTGCATTAAACGATGCTGGTGTGCGCCCTTGTGTCGCTAGCCAGTTATCAATTAATGCGTTACCAAACCGATCTGGCAGAGAATCAGCCAGTAAACCCGGCAAACCATGAAATGTTCCATATTCAAGATCAGAAAATCGATGAACATTTTCTGATAGTGGCATCTTCAAAGGGGATACTTCTATTTCACTGTTAGTAAATGCGGGGTCATATTGAAATGAAGCTATATCATCGCCTTCTTCCAGTGATACTGCACCAATGGTGTTTCCCCACAGTCTGACCTCAGCAACCGTAGTCATTCATCTTCCTTCCATTTCCAGGAATTTTTAACCACCTTTTTGCGCTTCACTTTTGAAGCACGCACCCTTATTTTTCTTTTCTGCTTCAACAAATCCATCGGCTTGGGGCCGGGCTCAGGAACCATACGATCAAGGTTCTCCGTTAGACCCAATACCCGAAAAATCCTGATAATGCTCGACATTTGAGCTGATGCTCCACTCTCAATACGCTCAACCGTCCGCTTGGCCATTCCCGCTTTTTTTGCCACATCTGCTTGTGTCATATCAAATTCAACGCGACAGCTCGATATACGGTGACCAATTTCAGCCAGAACAGCCTCATCTGACAATAACTTTGATATCTTCATAGTCGTAATATTTATCAAATTAATTAGCTAAATAGTCTCTATATCGTAATATATGGCGAGTTATAATATATTTGTATATCAAACAATATAATTCGTTATTTTTGACGAATTAATACATAATATTAGCTTATATCGTAATATTTTGCGATTTATGAGAAATTATTAGAATTAATCTTAGTGAATCGCGCCACAAAAAAACTCCTTTTTATGGCGCGTTTCTATTATTACATTGCTTTATGTGGCGCAATTCAGCTTTTATGGCGCAATAATGCTTTGCGACATATAAACATTTTATTTGTCGCTTATGCTTGGTATTTGTCGTGAAAAAGAGGTTAAACCCAGCTACTTCAATAGACCTCACCATGACTGCCGATATTAACAAACACAATCTCCTGTTCCCGCAATTCCAGTTCCAGCGTGATGCGGTAACGCATTGAGATCGAAACGGAGTGCAGGCCGGTAAGCCGTCCCCGCATGGGATGCAGGCGCAACGAAGGATGGAGGGGATTCTGTTCCAGCAACAGCAGCGTTTTGAAATAACGCTGCCGAAGTTCAGAGTGCTTTTTAAGAAAGGACCTTTCTCTTTTCTGATAGGGCGTGGGGAAAATCAGCTTAAACGTCATCCGCTGCAGACTCCTTCTGCAGGCGTGTGATGTGTTCCTCGGCGGTTTCAATCACGTAATCACCCCGGGCCTCCGCTGCACGCGCTTCCTGCCAGGCGGAATAAATCTCCATCTCGCGCAACTGCTCATAGTGTGCAATATCCATAACCACAAAGCGTGGCTTGCCACGCACACTGATTACGGCCTCAGTTTCATTATCCAGGGCAGCTTCCAATGCTGAGACACCTCTTGTTTTCAGCTCATTTGCAGTAATATCACTCATAATCACACTCTTAATAGTACTATTAAAAGTGCGATTATACGTGCTTTTGTGGTACGTTCAAATTTTGCATTTGAAATCTGTGGTTTTCATCTTCCCCTGGTTTGGGGAATTAGGAATGTGGAATTAAGAATAATGGCCACAGACATTGCCATTCCTGATCCCCAACTCGTAATTCTTAATTTCAATCCGTTCACGGATTGCTGCGGATTTGTGTTCGGATGGTTTAGGCATCCTCACTCCGCTCCTTTTGGTGATGGCAAGCAATAGGGCCAAGTGACCATTACCTTATTAAGTCGTCAAAAAATCTCATGTAGTCATGCCACCTTCAATTATTCGGTTCATCCCCGCATGCACGAGGAACACCGCTGCTATCCACAAGGAAGAAGCTAAATTCGTATTCTGAAAAATGTGTCTGACACCTACATCAACTTGAACACGTGTAGCTTATTGGCTACAATTGTCTAATGTACAGTATAAGGAAATACCAGTGCTCAGATGGAAGTATCCCATTCGATGATTGGATTAATACCTTCAAAAACCCGAAAGATAGAGCAAGGTTACTTAAACGATTGGATAAAGTTCAACTTGGTAATCCAGGTGACAGGGCTTCTGTCGGTGATGGTGTCTTTGAATTAAGGGAGCACTTCGGTTCAGGTTACCGTATTTATTATGGTATGGAGAAACAAACAGTAATATTGCTTCTATGTGGAGGCGATAAATCTTCTCAAATGAAGGATATGAATTTAGGGAACCTCTGATCAAGTTGTCATTTCGACCAACGGGAGAAATCTTAAGTTGAAAATATTAAGTAAAATCAGTTGGGTACAAGATTTCTCGCTGCGCTCGAAATGACAGGCTGGACTTAATCAGAGGTTCCTTAGCTAAACAATATTGGCGAGATTTTAAGAAGGGTAATTAACGATGTTATCAAAAAAATATAGAACCAGTGATTACTTAAAGACGTCAGAGGACATCGCAGCATACCTGAACGAGGTTTTGGAAGACGATGATCCAAAATTGTTGATGCTTGCGCTTCGGAATGTAGCAGATTCGCAAGGAGGCATAACCAGCATAGCTGAACACACGGGGCTAAATCGGGAAAGTCTCTATAAAACACTATCGGGAAAACGTAACCCAAGAATCGAAACCATTAATGCTATCCTCCATGTATTTGGCTTACGATTATCAGTAACAACTAATTGACATGCAAGGAGAAATGCTGGCCTGGTTCCCGATCCGGTGTTTGATACAGACCCCGACCCACACGTACCAGTTTTCCTTCCCCCGCCAAACGGGACAAATATTCCCTCGGCAATCCTGCCGCAGCGACATCGACCGGACGGATAACGGCATATTTACTTGTCAGTTCAATGACTTGCTGTTTTTTGGAGGCATGCATAGTTAATCACAAA
>JADFPU010000203.1 GCA_022562175.1 Pseudomonadota bacterium
AACTGTGTAAACTTAGAGAATGTCACGCCGGGAACCGCCTTGGTACGTGAACCGTTTGCCGGGTGGTGTGAGAGCTAGGGGCTGCGAGGCTCCCAGCTACTCGAAGCTTGATTATTACTGTGTGCTACGTTGAAAAAAACCATAACCCTATGTAAACTAAATGGTTTGCAGGATGGCCTAATATTGCGGCGGCCTGTGAAATGTTATCAAAACCTGTCAATCATTATCGTTATAAAAGTGCCGGTATCATCTAACTTATGACAAATTCAATTCAAGCAGTCAGTGTCCTGTTTGTCTGTATGGGCAATATCTGTCGTTCACCGACGGGTGAAGGTGTATTTCATCATTATGTGGCGGAAGCCGGTTATGCTGATATGGTCCACATCGATTCTGCCGGGATCATTGACTATCATACTGGTCAACCAGCCGATCAGCGAATGCGACAGGCGGCTTCATTGCGTGGTTATTCGCTGGATTCTATCGCCAGACAGGTTAAAGCTGCAGACATAGAGAAATTTTCTTTGCTGGTGGCAATGGACACAAATAATTTACAGGATCTGCAACAGCTTGCCGGCGGTGACAAACCTCATATCCGCATGCTGGGGAGTTTTCTTGATGGTGTGCGCGACAATGCCACAGCTCGTTCAGTGCCTGATCCTTATTACGGTGGCTCAGCGGGTTTTGACGAGGTGCTGGATATGATTGAAGCCGCCTGCCCCGCTATATTGGAACATTGTCTGTGGTTGCTGAATGAAAATCCAAAATGAACTTACAAGCACGAATCGAAACAGCTATTTCTGACGCGACTGGCAAACAGGCAAGGTTCGCACAATCACGTACTGCAGCTGGCGGCTCGATCAACGACAGCCGTGTCGTGTCTATGCAGGACGGTCGAGAGTTTTTCGTCAAGACCCATGCACAGGCGGCCGATTACCCCGGTATGTATGAGGCGGAATATGAGGCCTTGTCGTTGTTGTCTGTAGCGGATGTGATCCGTGTGCCGCGTCCGGTTATCTATGATAATGATTTTATTGTACTGGAGGCATTTGTTGCAGGAACGCAAAACTCAAATTGGCAGGAAACGATGGGGCGTCAATTGGCAACGCTGCATCTCAATACAAAAACTGATCGTTTTGGTTTTGGACGGGATAATTATTTAGGTACAACGCAACAGCCCAATGACTGGATGGATGACTGGCTGGACTTCTGGCGTGATCAACGTCTAGGCTGGCAACTGAAGCTGTTTGCGGAAAAAACACAGAGCAATGATCGTCTGCTGGTGCTTGGTGAGAAATTGCTTTCACGTCTGCATGATCTGTTAGCCGGGCTGGATGAGTCCGCTGTGTTGTTGCATGGCGATCTCTGGTCCGGCAATGCAGCGGCTGATGAGAACGGTGAGCCGATTATCTTTGACCCGGCCAGCTATTATGGTCAGCGCGAGGCGGAGATAGGCATGATGCGGTTATTTGGTGGCTTCGACTCACGTTGCGAAGCGGCTTATCAGGAAGTTTGGCCGCTGGCAGAGGGTGCCGATGAGAGGATCAGTCTGTATCGACTCTATCATGAACTGAATCACCTGAACCTGTTTGGCGGGCATTATTATCAAACCTGTATCACGACGATGGAACAGTTGTTATAAATACCTTGCCGCGCTTATCCAAACGCTGGCCGCATACTTTTCTGTTACCTGCATTGGCGCTTATAGTCCTGGTTTTTGCGTTCGTCGGCGGGCCGGACTATTACTCACCACGAAGTTTTCAGCTTGCCTGGAATCTGGGACATGTCGTTGCCTTTATGTTTTGGGCCTGTTTATGTCTGCTGTATTTTCAGAGTCTGGCCCGTTTGTCCCTTGTCAGGCAGTTCGCCTTGTTTGCATTGGCCGCAGCTATTTTCGGCGCGCTGATCGAAATCGTTCAAAGTCAGCTTGGCCGGCAAGCCAGTTGGAATGACCTGTTAAGCGATATTCTGGGAAGCTTACTGGCGGTCAGCCTGCTCTCAGCACAGCGCAGACAAATCAAGACTGCATTGCGAATACTCATCCAGACGGTCCTCATTATGACGGTTGTTGTGTTGCATAGAGGTTTTTTTGTCGCATTGCTTGATGATTATTATGCAAGGCGACAATTTCCAGTACTGGCAGATTTTAGTGCGCCATTTGAATTGTCTCGCTGGGGTGGTGATGCAGCGGGGCAACTGCTGCATATACCGGGCAACAGAACTGTCCTTGCGCTCAAGGTGCTATTGACCACGGACCTCTATTCCGGGGTTGGACTGAAGCATGCACCTGCTAACTGGCAGGGCTATTCATTTTTGCGATTACGATTATACAATCCTGCCGAGGACGAGCTTTTAATAACGTGCCGTATTCATGACAAGCAACACACACAGGGAGATCAGGTATACAGCGATCGTTTCAACCGTCGAATTCGCTTATCGCCTGGCTGGAATACTGTTCAGATCAGCTTGCAGGATATTATTGATGCCCCTGCGTCCAGGAAAATGGATATTACTCGCATTAATGGTCTCGGTATTTTTTCTACGCGTCTGCAGCAGGTTCGCAGCTTATTTATCAGTGAAATAAAATTAATCCGGCAATGAATAGACAATGCGGCATACCCAGGCTGGTCAAGAATTGTGACAGATACTGAACAACAAGACAGAAAAAGCAAGTCGCAGCTAAAGCGTGAAATGCATGCACTGAGGGAACTCGGCCAACAATTGCTGGAGTTGTCTAAAAACAGTTTGCAAAAAATCCCGATGGCAGACATCCTGCGTGATGCTATCCTGCAGGCAAAGCGCTTCAAGCGTGAAGCATTACGACGGCAGATGCAGTACATCGGCGTACTCATGCGCAATGAGGATGCTGAAGCTATTCAACAAGCCCTGGATAATTTACTGCAACCACACAGGCAACAAGTGTCAGTCTTTCATGAAGTGGAACAATGGCGGGATGCGCTGTTAGCTGGCGACGGCGTTCTGATGGAGGATCTATTGCATCGCTTTGCCCATGCTGAACGCCAGCACTTTCGACATCTGGTGCGTAATGCAAGAAAGGAACAGCAGTTGAACAAGCCAGCTAAATCGGCCAGGGCCTTATTTCGCTACCTGTATAATTTACGCGCTACGTCATGACGTAGGAAAGCAAAGTCATCCCTTCTGCCTTGGGAGAAGGCCAGCCCCTCACCCAACCCTCTCCCCAAGGGAGAGGGGGTTAACGGGATAGCAGTGAATTCAGATCCAAGATTTCAGGTAACTTATAAGCATTAAGGCCTTGGGATATGAAGCTACCGCGAAGCGGTTTAGTTCAATGTCACAAATCAGTCGCGCCGTTTTTTTATTCCGGCTGTATTTAACTTGTCAGGTTTTTTTTCATGATCTAACCTTGGATGCCCAGGGACCGTGAGCCCATATTTTCTTTCAATTTCTTTAGCTTTGTATAATGCTTTTCTGATAAATGGATTGTTATTTTTTCATCAAATGAATGCCTTCCGTTAATAGAGAAACGCTGACCTCGCCACCGGTATCAAGTCTGTTCCTGCGAGCTACATGTGTCGGTACGCTCATGGACAAACTTTGTTGGTGATCGTTGACACTGATCAATATGGATGAATTCTCGCCCAGAGGGATGAATTCCTTTATTGAGCCTTTGATTGGATTTTCCCGCTCTCCCTTGGAAGGGCGATCACGACGATGCAAGATCAGGTTTTCGGACGGGATTACCCAGTCTATTTCCGAGCCGATTTCGAATTCTGGCCGGTAAGGAGTTGTCAGTCTGTATTCATGCCATCTGATGATTGTTGTCTGGGTTTCTGTATCATGCTTTTCAATCGTGCCTGCAAAGACATTATCCAGTCCGACTAACCTTGCAACCACTGCACTTACCGGTTTCGTCATGATGATAGCCGGGGGGGCTGTTTGCAAGGTTCGTCCATGGTGAATGACACACATCTTGTCAGCTAACATTCTCGCTTCGTCCAGATCATGCGTGACAAGAATGATTGGCATATTGAACTGGTGTCTGATGCGAGCCAGCTCGCGTAATAATTTCCTGCGGGTCTGCTGATCAACGGATGAAAAGGGTTCATCGAGTAATAGTACATTGGGTTCGCGCGCCAGCGCCCGGGCCAATGCCACACGCTGTTGCTGTCCTCCGGAGAGTTCGTGAGGATATCTTGCTTCAAGACCCTGCATATGCACCAGGTTTAACAGTTCCCTGGCACGTGTAGCCCGCTTTGATTTTTCAATATGGCCGTATGCCAGGATGATATTCTGTTGAGCGGTCAAGTGCGGGAACAGGGCATAGTGTTGAAACATCATGCCTATACGACGTTGTTGTACAGGAATGCTCAGGTTTTTCTCGGTATCGATCCAGTCTTGCCCATTACAGCTGATTTTGCCTGATGCCGCGTGATATAACCCGCAGATACTTCTCAGTATGGTGGTCTTGCCACTACCGGATGGGCCGACAATGACAAAGATTTCATTTTTATCACAGGTGAAATCCACGTTCAGTGGAATCGGCGCGGATTGTTGCAGGCGAACGTGGAGATTCTTTTCAGGTGTCATGCTTGTTCAATCGGTCATTCAGACTATAAATAGTGCTGATGGCGATTAGTGAGAGTATCAGCAAAAATGCAGACATTAACCCGTCGCTCTG
>JADFPU010000204.1 GCA_022562175.1 Pseudomonadota bacterium
ACTCTCAAGGAGCCGAACTGGATGCTAAGACTGTTACGTGGCAATGAAGAGATGGATGTTGACACGCTGGTGCATACCATTATTCAGGAAATTTTCCCTGACAAGTCTTTTGATGCCAGACAGTCTGTCAAACAGTTGCAGCAGTTTCTTGAGACATCTGCGCTAAATGGAAAATTACCGGTTTTTATTATTGATGATGCACATGAATTACCGGTAAAAACATTGGAATTTGTATTGCAACTTGCCGGGCAGAGATACGACAAAGCATCGTTCAGAATTGTGCTGTTTGCGGACGAAACGATCAGTGATTGCCTTGAAGATCAGAAGTTAAAGGCTGTAATAAAGGATAATTATCAAAATATTCATATTACGTCATTTTCGAAAAAACAGACTGCAGAATATATAGACTATCGTCTTGCCCTATGTGGTCAATATAATGAGTATCCTTTCACGGATAAAGACATTCAGCATATATTTAAGTTGTCAGCAGGTTTGCCAGGAGGTATTAATGTTCTGGCAAGACAGGCCATGCAGGATTATGTCATCAAAGGAACGGGTGTGCCCAGATATGTCCGCTTTTTTATTTTTCCGGTTATTGTCGTGGCCTTGTTTTTTTTATCGTATTCCGTATTTATTGACGAACCAAAGGGACCAAGCAATGCTGATACGGGAAATGTTATATCCATAAACATTCCTCCGGCAAAACCCCTGGATGAACAGCCGGCAGAAAATAAAAAAGCACAAGCCCAAACCAGAGCAACCGTTCCGGTCAAGAAAACGACGGCTAGAGTATCAGTAGAAATAAAAAAGCC
Organism: Pseudomonadota bacterium; assembly: GCA_022562175.1. GTDB lineage: Bacteria > Pseudomonadota > Gammaproteobacteria > Eutrophobiales > Eutrophobiaceae > B75T3L11. The sequence continues at coordinate 813 of JADFPU010000204.1, forward strand.
AGTGAAACAAGCTGACGAAATAATGAAAAATAATGAGTTAATCATTAACAGGCAGATCGCGCTTAAATCATCAGGCCCAATCAAGACAGAAACAAAGCCACAGGAAATATCTGCTCTGCCGACAGAAGAAAACGATAAAAAACCGTATACAACAGTCATCGAGTCGTCCGCGGATGAGTTAGGAGCATTAATCGTGGATCATGCTAAAGAGGAAAAGCAGCTAAAGACTGACGTCACCGTGCAACCCACGATACAGTCTGCAGACAAGAAAGAGAAAGTATTTGATTTGCAACAGCTGCCTGAAATATTAGCCGGCATAAAGAGTAAAGGCTGGTTCAGACACCAGCCAGCCAGCTCATACGTCCTGCAGTTAACGTCATCCCGTGAGATCGGTAATGTACAGACTCTGCTCAGGGGGCAAACCGCTACAGCTGGCAAATTATCAGGTTACACCAACTACACACCTTCAGGTAAAGTACGTTATTTACTGTTTTATGGTATTTATCCGGACAGAAAGTCTGCTACGGCAGCAGCTAAGAGACTGCCAGAGAAATTGAGGGCGGTAAAGCCCTGGCCACGGACTATTGCTAATATAATCATTGATCTTGATAAGCTGGCAGTCAGAGGCTACTAGGAGTCTTTCCGGGAATACAAACCATTGGTTTAGCAATAAAATAGATCTCGCATGTCTTTGTCAGCACTACGTAGACTCATTATTCCAATCTTGTTATTGCTCACTGCAATTCTGTTGCTTGATGTGGTGGCTGAACTCAGATCCGACTATCTTCAATTTTTCAGCTGGTTGCCTTATGTAACGTTATGCGCCGTTTTTGTGTTATGTCTGTATTATAATCAAGCCCGTTTGTTTACAGCCGCTTTGGCTTTGCTGGTTAGTTATTATCTTATCCGGACAGAGTTACAAGTGGCGTTGACGGTGCCACATGCTGTACTAATTTACTCTATGCTTAGCATTGCGCTGCCTGTAACATTACTGCTGTTGATGTTATTGCCGGCACGTGGATTGCGTAATCTATATGGTGCACTACTGGCAGCGATTGTTCCTTTACAATTGGCTGTGGGGCTGTGGCTAATTTACTATTTCAGCGCTACAACGACAGCGTTATTCATCAATACGTATATGCCTGTTAAACCCGTTAGTGGTTATGTGTTATCAATAACAGGCAGCGCCTGCTTTTGCATTGCATTTTTAGCCGGTGTTGTGCTGCTGATTAAACGCAACAGTGAAGATATGGCTGCTTTACTGGCAGTATTACTATTTTGCTTTGTAACGCTTGCGTTTTTTAAGCAGATGGGAATTTCTACCATTATGTTCAGCGCGGCAGGCATCAGCCTGATTATCAGTTTGTTACGTAACTCCTATGATATGGTTTATCGTGACGATCTTACCGGTCTGTTAGGCCGGCGCGCACTGAATGAAAGACTAAAGGGGCTGGCCGGAAATTATGTGATCGCAATGATGGATGTCGATCATTTTAAGAAAATTAACGATATATACGGACACGATATCGGTGATGAAGTATTGAATATGGTAGGCAAACATATCGCGGCAGTCCAGGGTGGTGGTACTGCCTATCGTTATGGCGGCGAGGAGTTTTGTATCGTGTTTGCAGGCAAAAATATACAGCAGTGCAAACCATTACTGGAAGAGATTCGATTGAAATTATCTAACTATAATATGGCTTTGCGAGACAACAAACAACGACAGTTGCCAAAAATAAAAGCCGAACAGCGTCGAGGTCGTCGCGCCAGTAATAGAGATGGTGAAACAGTATCCGTCACCATCAGTATTGGCGTGGCTGAGCAGGATAAGTTACACAATCGCTCAGAAGATGTGCTGAAAGCAGCGGATTCTGCATTGTACAAGGCCAAGAAAAATGGCCGCAATTGTCTGGTTTGTTATTAACAATATCTTTGATGGTTTTCTTTAGCTATGTCGCTTGAATTTTTAATAATTGATAATGAACACGCTCTTGTTGAATTGTGTGACCAGTTAAAAGGCTCTGCATGGTTGGCTGTTGACACTGAGTTTGAACGAGAAAGGACCTACTATCCTGAGCTATGTCTGTTACAGATCTCTAATAGCAAACTAGCTGCTGTGATTGATCCGTTTGCTATTGATAATATCGAGCCGCTATTTGATTTGCTGTATGACACATCCATAACAAAGGTGTTTCATGCAGCCCGACAGGATCTTGAAATATTCTTTAATATAACAGGCAACGTCCCTGTGCCACTTTTTGATACGCAGATAGCGGCGCAATTATTGGGTCACAGCGACCAGATCAGTTATGCCAATCTGGTCAAGAATATACTGGCTGTCAAACTCGACAAAAAACACACACGTACTGACTGGAAAAGACGTCCTTTAACCGATAGTCAGTTACGCTACGCTGTCGATGATGTAATTTATCTTGGACAGATATATGTGCAGTTGCTTGCTAAATTGAACAATCTTAATCGACTTGAATGGCTGGTTGATGATTTCGCTGCATTGGCTGATGCAGAGTTATACAAGCCTGATCCAGAAAAAGTCTGGATGAAGATAAGGAATGCCAACAGGCTAAAGGGCAATGAACTGTCAGTATTGCAGGCGCTTGCAGCCTGGCGTGAGCGTACAGCCCGACAACAGAACCGACCGAAAAAATGGTTAATCAGTGACGATACGCTTATCGGTATGGCGCGACTATTACCAGATAATCCTGCTGATCTATCGGCAATAAAGGGTTTGCACGAGCGTGTATATAAACGACAGGCATCTGAGCTGTTGGAAATTATTGCCGAAGCCCGGCACAAAACACCACAACCCCTGGCCGTACCAAAAGCTGGCAAGGCATTAAATGTTCGGGAACAGGCAAAAGTTGATGTATTGATGGCGATTGTCCGTTTAAGGGCACAACAACATGATCTGACTCCGGGCATTCTCGCATCCCGAAAGGAGCTGGAAAGATTTGTACAGGAACAGACAGGCTCTACCCTGCTTACAGGTTGGCGTGAGCATTTAATTGGGCATGAGCTGTGTGAATTTCTTTCCGGCAAAATAAGCTTGCAAGTTGAAAATCAAAGCTTGTCAATTAAAGATGCTCGATGATCATATCTGAGACGGTAAACTGATCACCCGGCAGATAATCATTTAGGTTGCCTCAGGTTAAATGATTATTAACAACTAAAAATCGTTTGTTAAAACGCATGCTTACTGTTCTTGCTGCGACTTCATGTGGTTGGCGGAAGTCCGGATATATATACCTGTGCGCTGCATAATAGAACAGACTGCCCGTCTCATAAAAAAAGCTGACACTTATCACACGGTATAACTTGTCGCATTATATAAAAAGATATAGATTCTTTGCTTGATCTGGTGTACTTTTATAACGGGTGGCAGTTATTTTGTGGCTGTTTCGGTGGTTATTTGCAGTGTATACAGCAGATCTTTCCGTGATTTATCAGCAACAATCTGCATGCTAATACATTGTTAATTTATACCAGAGGTAATGAGAATGGCTACAGGAACAGTTAAATGGTTCAACGATAGTAAGGGGTTTGGATTTATTACACCTTCTGATGGCAGTGATGATGTGTTTGTACATCATAGCGCTATTCAATCTACAGGGTTTAGATCTTTGACTGAGGGTCAGCAGGTGAGTTTTGATACCGAACAAGGCGCCAAGGGGCCCAGTGCGACCAACGTTGTGCCGCAATAGTTCAACCAGATAGTCTGGATTGAGACACAAGCCCCGCCATCGGCGGGGCTTTTTTTTTGTACAGGGATGTACTTATGTCGAGTGAAGACACGACTACAAGGAAGTAGTCGGTAGAGCGACGCAGG
>JADFPU010000032.1 GCA_022562175.1 Pseudomonadota bacterium
AAATTGCACTGATTGCTCTAATGTGGGAACAAAAACGGCGGGAGCGGCGTAGTTATCTGGATCGCAAGGCTACACAAAAGTATGATCTTCAGCAGAACGAATTGCTTTCCATTTCAGGATTATCCGAGTAGCGAAATAATTTAATGTACAAATTCAGTCTTCAATTGTTTTTAGTTGCCGTACTGTTGCCAGCATCTAATGTAGCAACAGCACAGGATGAGTGGAACGACAATTATCCAGTCTCTGGCGGTTTACCTGAGGAAAAAGCAAAGATACTGGAAGATAATGGGGACTGGACAACCCGGCATTGTCTCCTTGTAGCAAATATGATTATTGATTTGAGAAGTCCGGTGATAGGAGTGATTGCCAAGGTTTACGTTGATAGAGGTGATGAGGTACGTAAAGGAGAAGTAGTGGTTCAACTTCGTTCAGAGGTCGAGCAGGCAATAGTTGATCTTAGCCGGGCGCAGGTGGAATTCGGCAAAACAACGGCTTTGCGGAATAATGAGTTATTTGAACAAGAACTGATTTCCGAACAAGAAAAGGACGAGGTTGAACGGGACAGTGAGGTCTCCAGATTGCAACTGGTCACTGCACAGAAGCAACTACTGCAAAAAGTCATTACCAGTCCCATTAGTGGCATCGTATTGGAACGCCTGATGGATCCGGGTGAATATGTTGGTGAATATCCCATACTGAAAATTGCCAGCCTTGATCCCCTTTACGTGGAAGCGGTATTAGCGAAGGAACTGTTCGGTACTATCAAGGTTAAGACGGTTGCTGAAGTTGCCCTTGAACTACCAATAGGGGGTTTGTATAAGGCCAAGGTGACAGTTGTTGATCAGATCATAGATGCGGCCAGCGGAACATTTGGTGTTCGGTTGACATTACCGAATCCAAAAAATGCCATTCCAGCCGGTTTGAAATGTAAAATCCGATTTCCATCACAATAATCGTCAGGCTACCGGTCCATTATTATTATTCATCTATAGTGCCGTATCCGCCCCCGCCTGGCGTCTCAATCACAAAAATATCTCCTGGTTTTAGTTCGATCTGATCTGTTCCTGATAATTGCGTAACAGACCCATCGGTATGCTCGACCCGGTTGTTTCCCACGCGACCAGGACCACCTCCAGCAAGACCATAGGGCGGAATCTGTCGATGACCAGAAATGATATTGGCTGTCATATTTTCCAGAAATTTTACTTTTCGAATTACCCCGTTACCACCGCGAAATTGTCCTTTACCTCCAGAGCCCGTTCTAATTTCAAATGAATGCAGGATCACCGGGAAACGCCATTCCAACACTTCCGGATCAGTCAATCTTGAGTTAGTCATATGGCTATGAACGGCGTCAATACCATGATGACCATTGCCTGCGCCGGTACCACCACAAATGGTTTCGTAATACTGATGTTTGTCATTACCCCAGATGAAATTATTCATGGTTCCCTGGGAAGCCGCTACCACGCCAAGCGCACCAAACAAGGTATCGACCAGGTATTGGGATGTCTCAACATTTCCGGCGAAAACAGCGGCAGGATAAACAGGGCTTATCATGGATCGCTCCGGAATAATGATCTCTATAGGTTTAAGGCAGCCTTCATTGAGCGGAATATCGTCATGCACGAGGCAGCGAAACACATACAACACAGCAGCTTTAACCACCGCATTGGGTGCATTGAAATTGCCAGGGTGTTCAGGACTGGTTCCAGTGAAATCGACGATAGCTTTACGGTTTTCCTGATCCACCTTGATTGCGACAGAGATCTGGTGCCCATCATCCATTTTGTAAGTGAATTTACCATTGCTTAGCACGCTCAACACTCTGCGAACGGACGCCTCAGCATTATCCTGGACATGCCGCATATAGGCATGCACAGTTTCCACACCGTAGTAGTCTGTCATCTTGCTCAGTTCCTGGGTGCCTTTTTCACAGGCGGCCAATTGGGCTTTGAAATCGGCAATGTTCATTGCCGGATTGCGGGCCGGCCAGCGATTACTGGTTAACAGAGCGTGTATTTCGCGTTCACGAAAATGATTATTTTCAACCAGTTTGAAGTTGTCGATAATAACCCCTTCCTCTTCAATACAGGTTGAATCGGCCGGTGCGGATCCTGGCGTCGTGCCGCCAATATCGGCATGGTGGCCACGGCATGCGACATAAAATAGAAGTTTGCCCTGTTGTTCGAACACGGGCTTAATAATTGTGATATCCGGAAGATGTGTGCCGCCGTTATAGGGCGCGTTGAGAATGTAGACATCGCCCGCGGACATATCACCGTCGTGATCACGAATCACCGTCTTCACGCTTTCACTCATGGAACCGAGATGCACCGGCATATGCGGCGCGTTGGCGACGAGAGCACCGGTGGGATCAAAAATGGCACATGAGAAATCCAGTCTTTCCTTGATGTTAACCGATGTCGCAGTATTGGCGAGCACAAAGCCCATTTGTTCGGCAATGGACATGAACAAGTTGTTGAAGATCTCCAGCATGACAGGATCCACTTCAGTGCCGATAGCCGCAGTCTCCTTTCTTTCGATATAACGCTCAAGCAACAGATTGTTATCGGCGGTTAACCTGGTTCTCCAACCTGGTTCAATCACTATCGTACTGGTCGGATCAAGGATAACTGCAGGCCCATCAATCCACTCATCACTGGCCAGGGATTGGCGTTGGTAAAACGGGGTTGATTGCCATTGATTGTCCATATAGCAATCCTTCACCGCTTCGGCGTGGCAGTTGTGAGCGGCACTGTCTGTTTTGTTCACAATGATTGAAGGTTCGGCCGCGGAGATCACTTCTACTTCAATGGATTCAACGATGATGTCTTTTTCAGGAGAGGTGAACCCAAATCGCATCTGGTGGGCTAACTCAAACTGAATGCGTACTTTAGCCAGCGTTGCATGAGCTACAATCAATGCCGTATCCGACCCCTGGTAGCGTATATGCAGCAGTCGCTTGAAAGCCAGGTTGGAGCAGTCTTCACCTTGCTGTTCTAATTCGTCGATGCCGTTTTGCTGCAATTGATCCAGCAGTTTATCGAGTTCATCCAGCAATCGGTTGTCCAGGACTGTTTCCACTGCCTGCTGTCGATGCACCACGGTGTCGGCCAACCCCATACCATAAGCGGATAGCACGCCCGCATAAGGATGAACAAAAATGTGTTTCATTGCCAAAGCGTCGGCCACCAAACAGGCATGCTGACCACCAGCGCCACCGAAACAACATAAAGTATATTCAGACACATCGTAGCCACGCTGCACAGAAATTTTCTTGATGGCATTAGCCATGCTCTGCACAGCGATGGATAAGAAACCTGCCGCTACCGCTTCGGGCTGCCGCCTGTTACCGGTGTCTTGCTCGATACGTTTGGTGAGATCATGAAATTTCGCCGTCACGATGTCCCGATCCAGCGCTTGATCGGCATTGGGACCAAAAATTTTTGGAAAGAGTTCCGGCTGCAATTTTCCAAGCATGACATTGCAGTCAGTGATCGTCAGCGGACCACCATTTCTATAGCAAGCAGGGCCCGGTTGTGCGCCGGCTGAATCGGGCCCGGCACGGTAACGTGCGCCATCAAAATGAAGGATAGAACCCCCGCCCGCCGCAACGGTATGAATCAGCATCATTGGCGCTCGCAGCCTGACTCCGGCCACATGCGTTTCAAAAGTCCTTTCAAACTCGCCGTTGTAATGACTGACGTCGGTGGAAGTACCACCCATATCAAAGCCAATAATGTTGTTAAAACCAGCTGACTCGCAGACTCTGGCCATGCCAACCACACCACCCGCAGGGCCGGACAGAATGGCATCCTTTCCCTGGAAGAATTTCGCATTAGTCAGACCGCCGCTGGACTGCATAAACATCAGTCTGCCGCCGTGTTTGCTTAAGCCACCAAGTTCAGAAGCGACCTGGTTAACATAAGATATAAGGATAGGCGAAAGGTAGGCGTCGACAACGGTAGTATCGCCGCGTGACACCAGTCTCATTAATGGACTCACTTCATGGCTTACGGAAATCTGGGTAAAACCGATATCTCTGGCCAATTCGGCCAGTCGTTGTTCATGATTATGAAATCGGTAGCCATGCATTAGAACAATGGCCACAGACCGCAGGCCATCGCCATAATGTTTTTGTAATCCGTCGCGCGCTTTTGCCTCGTTCAAACAGGTCAGCACCTGGCCATGGGCGCTCATCCGCTCATCAACTTCCAGAACGTCACAGTAAAGCATTTCAGGAAGCTTGATACGCAAGGCAAACAGATCAGGCCGGGTTTGATAACCTATTCTTAGCTGATCCTTAAATCCCCGGGTGATCACCAACAGGGTGTCTACACCCGTACGTTCCAGCAGTGCGTTGGTTGCGACTGTCGTGCCCATCTTAACCACTGATATTTGGTCGCTGGGTAATGCATCTGCTGTACTCAAACCAAGCATATCCTTAATGCCTTGAATCGCGGCATCGCGATATTGGAGTGGATTTTCAGAAAGCAATTTGCGCGACAACACTTTGCCATCTGGCTGACGAGCAATTATGTCGGTGAAGGTGCCGCCACGATCAATCCAGAATTGCCACTTTTGTTGATCGTTTTGGGTCTTTGATTTCAACTTTGGCATATTCACAACGCTTAAAGTGTCAGGAGTTGTCTAATGCCTTGGAGCCTATCTGAGAATATAAGCCGTAGCGAGGCAAAGTTGTTTTGAGTCGGATTTTTTTCATAATGTGAGGCGAATAACACCGCTATTTAACGAATATTATGGGAAAATCCGGCCAAAATCAGCTTTTCCGCAGTAGGCTTTCTATTCCCGGACAAACTCCTCCTGGCACACGCTGACTGATTAAATGGACTGAGCGCGATTATAAGGATCTAAAAAAATAATAAATAGAGAGAATTTCAGTCTTACTGAATGATCTTACAACGCACGGTAGATATTTTTGAACTGAATCGGGTCACTCAGAGAAAAAACAAACGGCTAAAAACACTCTTGACCGAATTCCTTACAGGTACGTCTGCACAGCCGTCCCCTGGTCGGATCAAGGATGCAATCCTGCCCCCAACGGTTACAGACCGTCATACATTTCTTGTCTTTGTTCTCTTCATTATCCACTTTTTTGTAATAATCATCTGGTAGTAAAATAGTACCGGATTGAGGTTGGCTCTCATCGATTGAAAAAACTTCGGCATCGGCAACAATGAAGGCAGCATGGTGCCAGGCAGGTGCAGCAAGTGAAAAACCAGTGAGCAGCACATCGTCTGATTGTTTCAGCCCCTCGCTCGATGCCTGGCTGCTGCCCAGACAAATCAACAAGTAACAAAACACCCGCGCCAGTTTTTTCAGATGTTGAATCATAAGCGAATAATAAATATTTAGTTTAGACAGGGCATACTAGTATGGTTCAGTATACGAAGCCAGAATTGCATCCCGCACTACTACGACAATCCTGTGTTATAAATATCAACCCGGTCACACCGCCCATGTCAACTCCGGATCGCCAATAAGCCTCAATAGTAACAATAGTAACAATAAAGCTTATGGCGCCCGGTTTCCGGTACTCAAGTCTTGATATCGATTCGGCCTGGCACTGCTACGGGCGTGACAGGTTTCTGTACATAGCTATCTCTGCCCCGATAAGCAGCATTGACAATCCAGCCACCACGACGTGGTTCAGCAATATGTTTGTTTTCAGCGACACTTGCAGGCCTGTGTTCTGGTTGTATAGCAGGTTTAGCGTCTGCTTTTGCGGCCAAATAGAGGTCCCGTCCATGATAAGCGGCGTTAACGATCCAACCGCCCCGACGTTGTCCAGGGCCGGTAATTGTTACAACAGCGCCGCTGCTGCCCGATTCATTCGCTGCAACCGCCCGAGCGGTGTCAGTGCCTTCTTCCTGACCTTTGAATAATGCCAATACCCGCTCACCTATATTCTTGCCGTCTATCTGATTCGATATCGTATTGGCTACCGCCAGAGCGACGCCTATCGGTCCGCCGAATAATGCCCCGCCGGCGATGCTGGCCGCAGGATCGATCGTATCGCCAGTAATATTCCGATAAAAAGTACTAATGAGCGGGATATGCTGTAGCGGGTTGATAATGTCTATCAAATCAGCGAATGTTAAACCGTCATCACCAAACGGCTTTAGCCCCGGCTTAGTGCTTGCAGCATGATTTGCTGCGATGGACTTTGAATAGTCCGACGTTATCTGTAGATTGATCAGGTTCAATGCAGCCAAAGTCTTGTTCCCCATAATAGCTTCCGCTTAAAAATGCAATCGGCGTACCAGTTTCTGAGAAACGGTGAATCAGCCCGATATTCATCAAAACAAGGGCAATCTAAGGACAAAACAGGTTATCAGCTGGCAATATTTACCGCACCACTCGCATAAGCCAAGAGATTTATCCCTGTTCATCCATGCGGGCTAGCCCGGATATTGCACCAGTTCGGCAACTGGATAGATATCACGTCCTCCTGAGGCCACGAAAAACGGCAGATCATTTTACCGACGACAGCATACTGCTATGCGGCTACGTTGCCTGTGTCGCTGTGGTCTTTACTGTGCAATCGTTTTGGCAGTCGAATTAAAATACAGTTTCGCCACAAGAATACCAGCCAGTATTCCGCAGATATGTCCAGACCATGATATGTGTGATCTGAAATCAAGAACGATAAATATGAAACCGCCATATATCGCAAGGGTTATAGAGGCTATAAAGATCGCTTTAATTGATCGCCTGTAAATGGCATCTGTAATAAGAAAAGACCAATAACCCAGGACCAGACCGCTGGCTCCTATGTGATAAGCGCTCGAACCGAGTAGCCAGGTTCCAAAACCAGCGACAATAATGATTATTAGAGTGGATTCCCAAAATATTTCAGTATTTTTAAACTGGATCAGTGCCCCCAGAACAAGGAAGGGCAGTGAGTTACTAATCAAATGCCACCAATCAGCATGTAACCAGGGCGCGAGTGGGATGCCTAATAATCCGGATAACTCACGGGGAAGTATCCCATAACTGGTAAAATTAACAGGCAATATAGTTTGCGCTATATGTATTAGCCACATCAATGCAAGCAAGTAGGCGGCATGAGGGATCTTCACGCCAGGCACTTGGCAACTTGATCAAGAGTTATATTCTGATTCGCATTGACCATGGAAATAATGCCGGTACCTGTGCATCGCTTGTCAGGTAAGGGGTTACAATGAACACCATCGACGTCTACATAAGCCATAGGTATACCGGCGCCACCCTTAACAAAGCTACAGACTATATCGGACCAGGTTTTATCTTTGAATGGCAAATCGAACCGTGTCATATGATCTTCATCGTGGGTAAATAGATTTTCCATCACTTCTTCCGTGCCGGGTGCAACGATAGCGCGTACAAGTAACTCCGGATATGCTCTTACCGGGCGGATAACGATATCTGCGCCAAATGCTTTCATACGTTGTCTGTTCACATCCTGGGATACCTCAATAACCAGTGTAGCGTCCGTTCCAATTTCTTTAATTCGATTTAGAACATCAAACGTGAGACTGTCGGAAATGGGATCAGCTGGGTCTCGGGTGATGAGTAGAATATATTTTGCCAGTTTGACATTAACCGCCATCAGGTTTTCAGAATTTTCCGCAACTCCACTAAAATATACGACGCCCATGGATGTAATTGAATCGGGCAGCCCCTGAGCAAACTTTCTAGTCAGGATCTGTATTGGCAGTCCTTCAAGTTTAGGGGTTTTTCTGATTTGCTCTATAAGCTGATACAAATATTTTTCGGTGTTTTCGTTTGGGGTATTAATGATTAGGATGTGATCTTTCATATCTTCCCATCTCCATTGGCCGCGGATCTTTTTTTCTCGGCTCAGTAAACGATAATCAAAGAATTCGCCGGCAAGTTGTGCCAGCAGTGCAATTGCGACTGCATATAGAAAAATTACGGTTACCATTCGGCCTTGCCAGGTACTAGCGGAGAAATCACCGTAACCAACTGTTGTTGCAGTTGTGAGGGACAACCACAGGGCATTACCTAAAGTCATATTTTCCAAATACATCATGGCCATGGCATGCCCTAAAATTAATACAATGAGCAGGAACAATATCCTTCCCAGGCGGATCAGGATCCGCTTTTCATAGTGCTTTGTGTATTTTAGATAGCGTCTGTGTTTCCAGTAGGTTAGCACTGTGTACCGGTAGATCATGCTCAGGCACGTCCTTTTTTGTGGTAATGAATATTAATTTCTTCCATTACCCTGCGTTTGATTTCTTTGTCATCTGCCTTTTCCAGATTGTAATGCTCAGCTAAATATTCCAGGTCGTTATCATTGAAGGTAAGGCCAATTCTGGCCCTTTGTATTTTTTTGTACGGCAGGCCAACGATTTTCCGCACGATATCACTTGGGTTGATATTTTCATCTGTGGCATCATAACGGATACTAGCCAGGACACTTTGCTGAAAGGTGAAATGGATCTGGATTTTCTTTAATGCAACCTTTTCATTTGACCATTTATTTGTCGGCATTCGGCCATAACTCATCGATGACATCAAGAGGTGTGGATACTTCCAGGAACACATTCGTTTCACCGTTACCAAAAACTTCCACAATTAAACTACGATTGTTATCGGGCGCACCTTCACACTCGTGATAACGGAATTCTTCGCCATCATCATCTATACGTCGAGATGGCGGTTTATCGGTACAATCATGATGGTAATAATAACCTTCTTCATCCTTGATAGTCTGATGGTAGTTATCCGTTAACCAGGAGGCATACTGCTCAGGTTTGGATTGTACCTTTAAGTTAATAAATTCAGGTTCCCATAGCCGGGCAAATTCATCCTCGTTAAAAATCTCCAAAACCGATTCTCTTGGTATTTTATTAGTGAAACACAAAATGGGATCACCATCGTTATCATCGACAGACATGTAATAGCTCGTCGAGTCAACGCTGCGCAATGTGAACTCTTTCTCTATCGAAGAAGAATACTGGTAAGTGCCAACATGGGTTACTTCCAATTGCTGGCCTTGTAGTTCAGGTGGTAATGATCGACGCTCCTTCAGTGCTACTATATCCCCGATCTTTAATTCTGCAGGGTTGGAGAGCGTCCGTAGTGAGTCTTTATTTTTTTTAAAGTAACTAAACATTTTAAGCTAATATGCAAAGAGGGTGCGTTCGCACCCTCATGTGAGGCGTCTAGGCAGATGGACGTTGTTTTTCTTTTAGCCGATCCAGAACACTGTTACCAGTAATTCCTCTTGTACCGATGCCGGCTTCTTTCAGCTCTTTACTGAGATCATCAGTGTTTTCTTCCTCGACCATCCAGTCACCTGCCTCCATATTATCTCTCCATTTTGCCTGTTTAGCTTTTACACGTTCAAGCGCTTTTGAAACGCGATGGGCGCTGGAACCGGTAGCAGCAAAATTACAGCTGATGCTAGACGTGGTTTTTTGTAACTCCTTTATAGTTTTAACCTTTTCCAGTTCACGTTTGTTTTTCTGAATAACTTTATTGCGGTTTTTAATCATCGTGTTGATTTTCCTTACCTCGGTAGAAAGTTTTTCATATTCAGCCGACTTTTCGTCTCGATCTGTCTCATGCTCTGCAATCCGATCAGCTACCTTTACGGCTAATTCTTCATTACCTTGATTCAGTGCTTCAAGGGCCTTTGCTTCATAATCAGAGATGTCAGTATTAAGGGAATTGATCTCGCGTTTCATTCGGATTTCCGATCCTTTCAGCTTGGTCAGACTCTGCCGTGCATTATTAATGGCTTTCTCTGCCTCGCGTATTTCCTGTTCAAGAATGCGCACAGCGTTAGCGTCAATGATCGCTTCGCCAACTTCGCTTCCAGCTCCTTTGAGTGCGGCAAACATGTCTTTTAAAATACCCATGATTTATATTCCTCGCTATATTAGTAAATCTTCGACTGCTTCAAGAACGTCGAGGGTGTTTTCTGCCTGAACCTCTAGTTCATGTACGATATTTTCGAAGGTTGTATTCAATGCCATTGCTCCAAACAGGATGTAATTGCCCTCTTGCAAGCCAATTGAACTCAATGGGATTGCCGGGCTTAATTGCAGCAATAATGTGTTTAACTCTACTAGCTTGTCTTCCTGCACTTCTTTGACGTGAAACAAGGGGGTAACAGAGAGTATCTGCGTATCTGTCATGGCAATATGAATAGGGAATTCATCATTGTTTGAGCAGATGACTTCCATCACGCCACTATCAGTGACTACAGCGTCAAAACGCGTGCCCTCCAGAGTCGTCGTCGTATTAAGGTCCAGGGCCAAGTCTTCAAGTGTGGTTTCCATAAGTAACTCCTACTGGTTATCAAGACTGCCTTGCGGGAGTCTTATGATGAATTATTGCCATAATATGGCATTTGTCAATATATATTATCTGTTTATGAAAAATATGCCATCTTCTTTTGACCAGGCATCATGATGGTATTGGTAGACCATGTGGCTCCCAAGGGTATTAATCTCTATACTATCAGTGTTCTGATAGAGATCAGGTGCGAATACAAATGCAGCCCGAATTTGTGCTAATGACAGCCACTGTGCTGCTACCGGTAAAGTGCTGAAATCGTTAATTCGTTGTAATGGACTTTCACCATATTTGCTGCCTATGCTCCATCCCCACTCTCCAAAAGTGGGCACATTGGCATGATATTGGTCGACAAAAAAGCCCGCTGACTGCAGCGTCTTTCCGATCGAGATGAATGCCTTTTTTGCATGGTAGGGTGATGTGGACTGGATTGCGATAGCTCCATCACCATACAATAATTCTTTAAGGCGTTTGTAAAAATAGCTGGAATAGAGTTTGTTCAGATCCGGATGGTTTGGATCGGGCAAATCAATAATAATGGTATCGTAATACTGTTCATCACTGATCAATTTTTCAATTTCGAGAAATGCGTCGCCAATAATGATCTGGACTCGCTTGTCCAGTAAAGCTTTTTCGTTAAGAGCCAGTATCTTTCTGTTAATTTCCTCAGGCACGGCCTCATCCTTACCTGAAAATAAATCTATCATTGCCTTATCAAGCTCAATAAGCGTTACCGTATCAGGTTTCCATCGCAGAATATCCCGAACTGCCAAGCCGTCACCTCCACCGATCACCAATATTTTTTCATGACGTGCTGAGATCAGCATCGCCGGGTAGGTAAGAAAACTATGGTAAATGACTTCATCATTGCTTGAAAATTGCAGCCGGCCGTTAAGGTACAAGCTAATAACTTCCGGCAGGCCTTTACCCTTAATTCGTTTGGTAAGTGCTATATGCTGATATGGGGTAACCTTGGTATATACCACCTGATCCTTAAACAAGGTGGAATTCATGCTATTGATCCAGTGCGTACCGCCTATTGCCATTAAAACCAGCGTGGCAATCAATAACCCGTGTGCTATCCAGAGGCTAGTGGGGGCCCTGATTCGAGAACGGTAGCGAATAAGAAAAAAGATGCCGACCAGGACATTAATGGATGCTGTTCCGATTGCTGCCAGTAAAATAGGAATTTTCAGACAGACATATATCCAGATAGCAGCACCCACTCCCGCGCCTATAGAATCCGCCCCGTAAATAGTGCCTGAATTGTGTAACAGATGTTTACCGTGAATCATCTCTCTCATTCGGACAATTAGCGGGAACTCCATTCCAATCATGGCGCCAAGAATAAAACCGAATAAAAACGGTAGCATGAACGATGCACGTTGCAATATATCAACGATCCCACCATCCATTGTCATGGAAGGATGTAGTCCGTAAATGTCCTGTAGCCATATAGGCAGGGTATAGGTTAAAGCTACCATCGTGGCCATGATCAGCACAGAGCAACCACCCACGAATGCAATGCTGACCTCAAGCCAGGCAAAGCCCCTGAATGGATCCTTGACCCACTTCGCGAGAAACGCGCCGATCCCCATTGCAACGATCATGATCCCGATCATGCCGTATATGGAAGTTTCTACTGCACCGATAATACGTCCGGCATAGTGAGCCAGTAAATATTCGTATATCAATCCACATGCTGCCAATACCATCATACTGCCGATCAAGGCAACATCATCGCTTAATACAGGCCTGGGTGTGGCAAGCAAATCAGCCTCTTGTTGCACAGGATGACGCATAGTCAGCGCTTACAATAATGTATCGAGCATGGCCATTAATGGGTTGAGGATTAGCGCAATGGAAATAAATATTATGGCTTCGATAAAGGCGACGCCAATGTTTTGTTGCTCATCGACTTCTTCTACAGTGTCAATCCCGAAAAGAATAATTCGTCTCGCCAGTAAAGATAAAACGGTAATCAATAAGGCGATCCCCAGGGAAACCACAAACCAGTTGGTCGCTGCTAACCATGGCGCGTCTTGCAGGTATGTGACCAGGTTTGCAGCAGCACTTACACCAAGGGCAGTGGCAATGATATGGCCTGCATAACGAATAGCCAGTGCTGGGTTACCTGCTTGCAAAGCATCCTGCAAACGCTTGCCATTATGACGCTGCATATAAATACGTGAGCGTAATCGTGTGATTAACAGCAACAATATTTGTGCCGCCATAAACACAAGAACAACAGAACCCAGCCCCTCCCATGTCTCAGTCTCCACCCAGTGAATAGTTGATTGAATGATGATACCCAGAGCGAGGAAGTTGGCGGCTTGAACAATCCCAGCAGAGATATTTTGTTGATCAATCTGTTCTTTCAGAGAGAATCTGTGAAAAATTGCCTTATCGTTAATCAGCGTTCCCAGCTTTAGAAGTATGATACCCATCACCGCATATATAGATACATTGATGCCTTCGCTAATTAACGAATGTGAAGGTTCACCGCCAACCGCAGCCGCAACGATTAAGGCCAGCGCAAGCGCGCCTCCGGCAAACGAGATGCCGAAGGCAAAGTTATCTTTCTTGGAAAGTTCAGCAGTTGTATTGACCCCTGCGAGCACACCATGTAAATAGCGAAATGCACTGATGGCCGCAACAGCGATAAAAAGATCGAGACACATAATCCCGATAATCCCTACATAATATTGATCAATCATTCCGATATCTCCTGTTACTTGCCGCCGCGAAAGCTACGGCTGGTTCTTGATGCACTACTGCGTGCGCTACTTGACTTTGCATAAGCACTTCTAAATCCACCTGAGCGGGAGCTTGGTCTTGGTTTTGAAACTGTTCTTGCAGCCCCGGTTTTGGTTTTTGCGTAGGGGCTTTGAAATGATTTACCTGATTGTTGAAACTTGCTTTTGGCCTGATTGTTAACGGAGGTTTGTGCCCGGCGTTGGCCAGGTGACGTATAGTGGCTCCTGCCGTAGTCGTGATAATAGCTATAATTACGGCCGCCAGACCATGCCCCATAGTAGATGGGAGAGCGGAATAAAGAGCTAAATAAAGCATATCGACCGTACCATGCCCAAAATGAATTACCGCTACTGTCGGAACGCCATTGTCCATAGGTCGGGTTGCCAATCAGCTGGCTACCAGCGCCCATATCAGTGGCATTATTTGCCTGCAGAGCCGCTTGTTTGCTCATCGCTTCAACACGTCCTAACCGGCCATCCGACATGTCAGCCAGGACGTTAATTGGATCCGTAAGCATCATCGCGTAGATATCCGGGCTTGATGCGCCTTTAATAAGATCCAGTTCAGTCCATACTTCTTGCACGGCCGCTTTTCCCTGCTGCGGGGCGGCCTGTGCAACTATTTTTGCATCCGCCAGCCTTGATTTAAGACTTTGGAATATTGGGCCACTTGATCTTGTGTCTAATGCCAGGGCATGAACTATTTCGCCAAGTTCGGTTTTTTGGTTGCGAAGATAATCTGCATAACTGGTTAAAAGTTTTGTATTTTTCACTAGTCCGCTATCAATTTGCTTTCCCAATCTGGTAACAGACGCGTCGGTATTTCTAATCGATTCGTTTAAAAGTTTTTGCCACTCCTGCTCCTTAGAAGTACAACCAGTCAAGACGAAAAACGCTAAGATAAGTGCTGTAAAAGAAATGACTTTAATCATAGTTGCTCCTGCTCATTCAATCTATGTTCTTGATTAGCATTGGTTTGTGAATATTCAGGGATTGCTAAGCCCGTGCTCAGTGTGTTTGATTCGCCGATGGCTGTAGGCGTGCCCCTGATAATGGTATTTGTTTTTACTTTAATGGTTTTGGCGGCAGTAATAATTATCTCAACAGCCCTGTCTGGTTCGCACACTCCACACATAAATACATCAAAGGCTGCGTAATTATATTCCGGCCATGTATGTACAGTAATATGGGACTCAGCCAGCACCAGTACTCCGGTAACGCCTTGCCGTGGTCCGAATCGATGAAAGTGAGAAGCGAGGATCGAAGCACCCGCAGCATCTGCGGCCCGGGACAGGATTGATTCAAGATCTTGTTCGGAAAGATGTGCGTGTTCACCCTCACATTCAATGATGATGTGTTTACCTGCTATCACTGACATTCCCTCCCGCGTTTTATAGTTAATGGCATAATATGCCAATATATAAAATTATTCTTATATTTCAAGCTGTCTCACGTTATTATATAGCGCGAGTATTCAACCTTTTGATATCGAAAATCAGTTAAATGCAGAATAACAAGCCCGGACAGAAGCAGGCAAAGGTATTGGTTCCGGGTGCTTGGGAAAAGGCCATTAAGCAATATTTAATAGCCAGAAAAAAGATGCATGTGTTGTCCTATCAGAACATTTCAAACAGGTTGGTTTCATATCATGTTAATCAGAGCCCTCAAAATCTAAGCGCAAAATTTAATCAGGGAAAATTAAGTGCGTCTTTATTTGTCTCAAGTTTAATAGCAATGGATGAGAAAGAAATCGATCTGGTAGAACTGCAACTGATATTCGAAGAGATAAAAAGTAAAAAGGGGGCCGAGTGATCTATCCCGGATAAAACGGACAGTTTAAGAAAGTCCATATATATCTATAAGATATGTGCCATCAATTCGTGATATCGATCACATTTAACGAAAAATTATGTGTACCAATTCACAATATCAACATCCGTCTGGACACAATTCTTGATATTTACGTAATTAATGCCACTTTATTATATAAACACGGTATGAAGAAAGATGTTATGACTATAAATACACATATTGATCCTTTTGCTGAAGAGCTGATTTCTTTATTAGAAAAAAAATATTATCTGGGTGAATCTGAATCTATAAGCCTGATGCTTATGACCTATGACATCAGCCCCAGTAAACAGGCAAATTTGAGAGCGTTTCAGCCTGTAGTTTCCGGCCAATCAGTGCAGTTCAAAGAGGGGCGAGTGAAATATTATAATTAGGATAAAATCATACGACACTGCCCCTGTTGATTGATTATTTAATTTTGTGCCTCCTGCGAAACCTGATAATTTCTAAGCCTGATCAAGAACAGCGGAGCGATGAACAACAACAGCGCGGCAAACATGAAACCACTCCAGGCAGAGCCTGTTGTTTCCATCAACCAGCCAGCTATTATTGGACCGAAAAAACCACCCGTATTACCAATCATGAATAATATGCCGAGTGCAGTTCCGGCAAGAACCGGACCGATAGCAGGCATTTCAACCGGCATGGCGGTGGATACGGGTACGAACGGTCCAGCTGCCGCACCAGCAATAACCAGGCAAATCATCAGCAAGGGTCCGGAGAATATCAGTAAGCTCGGAATACTGAGTCCGAATACGATGGCACTCACCACAAGAACATGCTTACGTCCAAACCGGTCAGACAGCATTCCGCCCAGAATACTAGAGGCCACCATGGTGCCGGTCAGTAGTGCTGCCAGCATCCCCGGTTGCGCCAATCCACGATCTTCGAGCACCCTGGGCAAGAGGCTCAGAATCGAAAGTAAGCCGGCAATACAAAAGGCGTAATAAATCGACAGCCACCAGATATTACCAATACACAGTACCTTGCGAAAGGTGGCGAACCCCGACTCCTCTGGCACACCCGACTCTTCTTGGGATACTCCGGTCTCGGTGTCGCCCTGCGAATACTCAGCGACAGGATCTCGAAAAACCAATGCCCAGGCTATTGCAGAAATTGCAGATAAAACACCAATGGCGATCATCATCATTCTCCAACCGCCGAAAAAGGGAGATAACACATTGACAGCTAGAAAAAAGGCCAATGTACTGCCTACCCAAATTGCAGACCAGACAATACCATTGGCTTTACCGAACTCGCTTGCCGAAAATACAGCGCTGAGTGCCTTGGGAATAACAGGGCCATAGCAGGCAAAACCCACTCCGTAAACGAACATCAGTGCTATCAGTTGATTCGGCCCGGTCACAAAATATCTGGCCGCACCCGCCACCGCTACGATAAGTCCTGCTATAACCATAACCAATCGTGCACCGTACTTATCCGTCAACACACCGCCTATGGGTGAAAATAGCGGTGATGCCAGGGTAAAAAAGGCAATTGTTGCGCCTAACTGGGTCAGGGTAAGGCCTATGTCGTTATCAATTTCTGAAGACAAGGGTGCAATAATGTTCATGCCGCCAAAACCTAACATGAGGATTAAAAAAAGTATGCTTAAAACGACCCATTTATAATAAGGATTTTCCTGGCTCATTTATTTAACCTCATAAATAAAAATTAAATGATGTCTTAATTAATAACGAATAATTTGGCTCAGACTGGAATTAATTCTTCTCGTAATCAATGAGACTATCAAATAAATGGAGGCAGTAAACAGGTCTACGAAAAACGACTACCCAATGATCTGCCTACCATCGTGAACGCATTGGATCGACTATGGGACTATGGGGTTAGGCTGAACCTCCCCCAGTTTAACGGATACTTTTAATCAGAATTAAAGAATTAAAGGGGTCGGAGTGATTTAAATTTAAGCAGTGGTCAAGCTACCTATAATTAAATTACCCCGATCCCTATAATGGCAATTTATAGAGTTAAACTTTATGAATATTGCAGAAGAAAAATCTCTGGCGAAAAAGATGTTCAGTCGAATGCTCGGTCCTGAGTTTGAAGTCAAATCTAAAGATGACGAGTTATTCTTTCGTAAGAAAGGTTCAAAGAAATTCTTTCGTCTAGACCCAGAAGGATTCGAAGGCGGATTGCGAGAAGTTATTCTCGACACGTTTGCGGATCTTTCTGGCGAAGGAATCGAAGCCGTAGCTAGTGTCACAGGTGAAGTCGTTGGTGTTGCTGCTGGAGCAGCAGTCGCAGGTGGACCAGGAGCTATCATAGGAGCTATCGCAGGAGTACCTATTGGCGGTGGCTTTGCAACTCTCGCTCGCCAAGCAGCAATCGAAGTATTCGAAGGCGAGACTTCAACAGACTTGGCTCAAGAATTCGCTATGAATACGGGATTTAATCTAGTCGCTTTAGGAACTGGGGTTATTTTAAAATCTGGATTCAAAAGAGCTTCGGTATTTTTAAAAGAAGCTCTTGAAAAAGCACCGGGTAGACGAGTCAAACAACTGGCTGAAATTAGACAAGCATTTGAACAAGTTGCGAATGAGATTGGAGCTCCTATTCAAAAGCTTAGTCCTCCAATAACAGGTAAAAAACCTAAAGGTGGTTTTACACAAATAACAACTGAAATTGGACCTAAAGCTAAAACACGAGGCCAGATCGGAAAAGAGATCGAGGATTCAATTACTCGTCAAAACAACATGTTGGATAAGAAAGTTAAACTTGTAAAGAGCGAAACTATCGCCAAGTCAGTTGGACTTGATGGTAGTCCGAAAATTTTCGACACCAATACTTATGCCGAAGAACTCGCCAGTGTTTTAGACGAGCTCGGAGTTACTCGTGAAGTCCAGAGTGCAATGGTTAGTGAGGTTACTTCAAAGATTCCAACGAATACTGTGAGACGAAATGTTCTTCAAGGACTAAAGAACGAAAATGTTCTAGGAGACGCTTCGGGACTCGAGTTTGCCC
>JADFPU010000205.1 GCA_022562175.1 Pseudomonadota bacterium
GGCAAGACAACGGGGGTGTAATTACAAAGATAAAGTACAAAACTGTCACCTTATCCTGTAATGGTTCATGATTGGAGCGACTCGTAGATCTGTTTGGTTTTATAATACATGGACTGATTTATTATAAGTGCCTGTTCCAGAATATCACTTTTATCTAAATATTTTACATGATCGAGTGATCGATTGACTCTGCCGGTAAGCTCTTTGAGCTCGGGGGTGATTCGGTTTATATCCAGGTGAATTGCCTGCATGTAATCATAATCGTGCGGTATCTCTTGCAGAGATACGTTATTTAATCCACTGCTGTTAATTATTCTGTGTTCAATAGTAAATAAATCGCAATATACTGATTCGAGCTGTTCATTGATCTCTTGATTATTGATTTGATCTGTATTTTTATATTGATCAATATGTTCTTTCAATTTCTTGGCGTCCAGGCTAATCAAGTTTAATTGTTCACATAGCGCAAGAATTTTATCGCTTTGGATGGATGATTTATTTAGATTGTCTGCCTCAAGTTTATTGCCTAAAGAGGACTTGAATGAATAAAGGATTTTATAAATCTTGGGATCCAAGGCTGATTCCTCAAATTTTCCAGGGTTTTGCTTTTTTTTACTATGAAGATTTATCGCCCATAATGCATCATCTACGGATCTGCCCTTACGTAGTATTGCATTAAATGTATCGACAACACCGACAATCCGCGAAAATTCATTGATAGCTTGTGCTTTTATTCCTCTGGGGTAGCCGCTTCCATCCAGGCGCTCATGATGGTTTAGAACACCGTTTAAAACTTGATTTTTGAATTTTGTTTTGGATCCCTTGAGTAACATGTAGGCAAGAATAGGGTGGACTTTAATGGCCTTATATTGCTGCTCAGTTAATTCAGTTGTTGATGAATGTACATTAACTTCCAGATACATTTCTCCAATATCATGAAAAAGACACGTGTTGAATAGTTCCACTTGTTGCTCATAAGAATAATTTAATTCAATGCCAATCTTTGCTCCCAACAAGGCTATTGTGAGGCAATGATTAAAATTATCAGATGCTTCATATCTGAATACTGATAGTTTGTTTAGAATTATTTGATCAAAATTAATATCAGCGACGATGTCTCGTATAACAGCCACAGTGCTATCAAAATCATGCTGATGTTCACCAAAAATATTCTGGGTAATCTGTTCAATATTTTCTAGTAATGTATCCGGGCTGATTTGGTCCTTGAATTGCAAACACTCATCGATAGGCTTTAATAATTTATGATTAATAATTTTCATATAGGAATTTTTGTCAATCTTGCCGCCTGATCTAATCAATAAAATCCCTTTTTCATTGTGAATATCATTTTTTATTTCATATCTGATATTTTTGGAATCCAGGACTATCTTCTTGTAATTATTTTCAATGGCATCCGGATCAATTCCATAGTCTTCTACGTTAATTGCATGCATTCATAGCCACTGCTCCAGGTGAAAATATAAATTAAATCAAGTTTTGATAAGGATCCAGGAACATAAAATCTAGAAGTGACATCCATATTTTTATTTTTTTGTTAGTAAAATGGGTCAGTGTAGATTGATTTCAATCGACACTCTTCTTGTATTAAAGATCAAAATTGCGCCAGTCTCGAACAAGGCGCGTGTCGAATGGAGCAGGACATAGGAGATACCCCACGCGGTTATCTTAACGACTTATAGCTGTATGTATATACCCAAAGTAGGGTATGTCTTGTGTAACCTTTTTAAGGTATTGGAAACAAAAGGGATGGAATAAAGATCAGTTCTGTACTTTTATAGTTTTTTGAGCTAAATAGTAGAGTGGGACTTGTCGCTGCCGTTCATTCTGAGCCTCCAGGAGCTTCTTGGCGGCATCCCGGGCGATCTCTAACGTCCCGGTAATCGTCCGCCCAGCTGGGCGATCAGACCGGGAATATCCTCGCTGGTAGCGAGACACATTCCTTCCGGCAGTTTCTCGATATATAGATTCACGATCTGCCCTATCGCTTTACTCTCTTAGATTAGACGGCCTTATTCCAGCGCCGTGGTTCACCCTTTTTCAATCACTTAAAGTAATTGAGATGCAGGCAAGTGAACATCATACTTTTACTTGCCGTACTCTGAAAAATCCCGGATGAATTCAATCAAGGCCGACTAATTAATTTAGTGTGGCAAGATACGCAGCCACATCGTTGATCTGTTCATCGGTCGTCAGCATCTGGGCCATGGCCCGCATCTGGGCGCCATATATATCTTTCGCATGTGTGCCACGAACGCCTGATTTGAATATCTGCATCTGCCGGACAATATACCAGTCATGCTGGTTAGACAGTTTCGGCGCGTTGAGTGATTTGTTACCTTCCCCATTTTCTCCGTGACAGGCAACGCATGGGGTATAGGCTTTTTTGCCTGCTTCAATATTTCCTTCAATGGTTTTGGGGGGATTCGCGGCGGCAAGAGTAACGATATAGGCGGCCACGTCTTCCACTGCTTGCTCATCTGGCAGAGTCAATGCCATAGGCCGCATCTGGGCGCCAAATATATCCTTCGGATCTGCACCACGTATTCCAGCCCGGAAATTCTTTAATTGCCGAACAACATACCATTCATTCTGGCCTGCATTTGCAGGGGCATTCAAAGCCTTGTTGCCTTCACCATGCTGCCCGTGACAGGCCGCACATACCTGATATAATGACTTTCCCTTCTCAGCGTCACCTTCTGCAGAAACCACTATGCTAAAAGAGATTCCAAAAACAACAAATAATCCGTAAAAGAATATTTTTTTCATTTTTATCACCGTTTATTTTCACACATCGCCAGTGACAAAGTACCGTACAACCGCAAACAGGTCAAGATCAGGCCTGTTTGCGGATTTATTAGATACATATCTGGTTTTGCCAATCTTTATTATTATGCGTACGATCTAAATGTTATTAATTGTTATTTAATTGTGTGCGACAGAAGTTTATTCGTTTTTTTATGAGATATGTCGATTCCCGCTGCAACCATACTGATGCAGTCTACCGGACAAGGTGCGATACATAATTTACAACCAGTACAGTATTTAGGAATAATTGTATGCATATGTTTTGCGCTGCCAATAATGGCATCCACCGGACAGGCGCGGATACACTTGACGCAGCCTATACAGGCAGCTTCATCAATTAACGCAACTTCAGTCTGTGTTTGCATGCCGTATGCAGGATCCAATGGCTTGCTCTGCCTGCCCAGTAACTCAGCAATCAGTTTCACCGTTGCTTGCCCGCCAGGCGGGCATTGATTGATATCAGCCGTGCCACGGGCGATCGCATTTGCATAGGGTCGGCAGCCCTGAAATGTACACGCTCCGCATTGTGTCTGTGGTAGCAGTGAGTCAATCTTCGCTACAAGTTCTCTGTGCCGTGATTTATGCCGTGTTGTGCCTGTGTTTGACAAAAGCACACAGGCTGACCAGCAGGTCAACAAAATGAGCAGAATAGCCAGTACAAATACCATTAAAGACTGACCATGCCGATAAACCCCATGAAAGCCATCGAGATGATACCGAGCGTAATCAAGATAATGGATACACCTTGACAAGGCGCGGGTATGTCATAAACTTCTATTCGCTCTTGCATGGCGGCCAACATCATGATCACCACACTGAAACCAATGCCAGAACCAAGACCGAAAAATAATGAACCCGGTAAACCATGTTGATGTTGTACATTCAATAATGCAACGCCCAGAGCGGAACAATTCACCAGCGTCAGCGGAATAAACACGGTGATCCTTGCATGGATTGCAGGCTTGAATTTTTGCAGGCATCTTTCCCCAAGCAAGATACTCAAGGTAACAATGAGAACCAGGCTGATGATCTCCAGGTACTCTATGTCGAAAGGGACAAGTAGAAAGTGCCTGACGGGATAGCTGACAAGGGCAGCGATAGTCAATGTAAAAACAATCGCAGCACCCATGCCTGCCGCGGTTTCAATCTTACGTGACACCGCTACAGCAGGACTGACCCCCAACAAATAATCAAGGATCAGGTTATTAACCAGGCAGGCGCTAATAAATATTACTGCGTAGTCAGCCACAGTCCCTTCTTTTTGTTAACTGTATTCAGTCAGCAGTATGTAACGAATTCACTGATGCGACAAGCATAGTTGTTAAATCACCGGCTGATTATTATTTAAGTCGCATACCGGCTTGCGCGCCTTCATCAGGGCTGAGGATGAAGATATCCTCGCCACCCGGGCCAGCGGCCAGGATCATGCCTTCCGAGGTGCCGAAGCGCATCTTACGCGGCGCCAGATTGGCGACCACGATAGTCAGGCGACCTTCCAGTTCTTCAGGCTTATAGGCAGCCTTGATACCCGCAAAGACATTGCGGGTTTCGCCACCGATATCGAGGGTGATGCGTAGTAGCTTGTCGGCACCTTCTACATGTTGTGCCTTGACGATACGGGCGACACGCATATCGACCTTGGCGAAGTCATCTATGTTAATTTCATCGGCAATGGGATCATCCATTAATGCGGTATTTTTCGCTGCTGCCTGAACATTGCTGGTTTGGCTGTCAAGGTGCTCTTTGCTGTCTTCAATCATTGCGTCTATGTGTTTTTGGTCTA
>JADFPU010000033.1 GCA_022562175.1 Pseudomonadota bacterium
GAGACATGAGTTATTCTGTTATTTGGGCTAGTTAGGTATAAGAAGCATAGACGCCCTTTTCCCTTAAGTTTAACTCTCAAGTAACAAGTTTTATGCTCTACAAGGTTTTTAGCTTAACTGTGATGAAATCTTAATCCAGTCATTTTCAGCCAAAAATCCACCACCTCTTTAAGTATTGCGCATGCATTTCATGATTTAAAAATATACTCGCTCAGTATCATGAAACATGCGTGGCAAGGAAAATTCGCCGCCACTTTAGGCTTAACGTCTTTAAAATGCATGCGCATGCATTAAGGCTACGCCCTTACTTTTGTTAAGTCAATCGTTAGTTTTCCAATATGCGATGAGCCTGAATCTGAAAGTGAAAGTGCGGATCACTTTTATCGCTGGCACCCAGGTTGAACACCAACCGTGACCGGGAACAGGGCTTTGCAAGCCGACTCAAGGAGCGCGGCGTGAAACTCTATAGGCGCGATGAGGGCGACTACGGGCACTCATCTTGCCCTCGAATATAGAGGGCAAGCCTAAAGTGAAATTAAAGATTTTCCATCTCCATAATATAGAGACCGGCATTTGAGTCGGTACAATAGATCAGGCCATCCTCGTCCACAAAAACATCAGTGGTATCGACCACCAGCGGACGATTTGGACGGTAATCCATCAATTTAGCTGGTGCTGGTGGCACCAGCGCGGCGATTTCAACCGGGCGGAAGGGATCCTTGATATCGTAGACCCGCATCCCGGCGTTCTGATAGGTGACAAACATGATTTCTGAACTTTGGAAACTCTCCGGTCGATTCTCGTGAATATTGTGGGGGCCGAACTGGCCACCTTTTTTTACATAATCGATCTCGTCAGGGATCGGCAAAGTAGAAATACTGACCGGGTTGCCAGGTTCCTGAATATCAAAAATCCAGTTGCGCTTGATGCCATCTTCGCAGTTGTCAAACACTGCCTCTTCTACCACAACGAGAAGATTTCTATCGAGTAGCGGCAAGGCGTTATGCGTCCCTCCGGCAAAGGGAGGCGCAAAGTTGCGATGCGCGATCAACTTGGGATTATAGCGGTCACTGACGTCTATGGTGGTAAGGCCACCATCGCGCCAGGCGCCACAGGCCAGATCGTCCTTAACGATGGCATGGTGCAAAGCATAGCGGTATTTAGGGTCCCAGTTGGGCTTCTCGCCCGCTTCGGTATTCATGCCGGGAAGCCATAAACGGCTGACGGGCTTAGGGTTAGTGGGGTCGGACATATCCACAATAATAAAAATATCGTCGCTAAACCCTGGAGGAAGCGCAGAGATATAGGCCCACTGACCGCCGGTATACCAAATGCGGTGAACCCCGAGGCCGTCCAGCGGCATAAAGCCTATCTCCCGTGGGTTAGCCCGGTCCTCAATGTTAAAGACACGCATGCCCGCAGAGTAACTTTTATCCGCACCGGAGATATCGACCTTGTCTCCAATCGAGCCTGAATAGTATTCTCCCTGGTTGACCTTCTCATCTTGCAGCATATCCTTCATATTGACGATAAGGAGTAGGTCCCCATGGGTCTGCAGATGCTGACTCCAGGTTCGATCGGGCTGGGGAATATGCTTAACGAACTTGGGATTCGCCGGATCGCGCACATCGACCACGGTAAAACCACCTGAGAAAACGTGCCCGATATAGGCGTAGCCGCCGCTGACCATTATTTGCACACCATCGGCGCGGCCACCCTGATCAGAATGACCGATAATACGCATGTTGCGTGCATATTCTGGCGTTAAGATATTATCTGCTGACATTAAATTTCTCCTGAATTAATAAGGATTCGGTGACTAATCGAAATCGGTTCGTACTAAGAGCCATAGGACTTACGGAATTTTGCAGCTGTATCTGCGGCAAGTGCAGCAAGCCCGGTACTGTCTTGCATCAGAATCAGCCACTGATAACCTTTTTCGTAACAGGCTTGCGCCTTTTCCCAGGACGGCGTGATCGTCCCC
The DNA here is from genome assembly GCA_022562175.1 of Pseudomonadota bacterium. GTDB lineage: Bacteria > Pseudomonadota > Gammaproteobacteria > Eutrophobiales > Eutrophobiaceae > B75T3L11. Next base: position 1,985 of record JADFPU010000033.1, read on the forward strand.
AGGAACTTGTCCGAGGCCAGAACTTTTTCCTCGATTATAGCAATGGCCTTTTGCACCTCTTCATGACCAGGGTTAGCCAGGTAACCCATGCTTGTTGCAAGATCCATCGGACCAATAAAAATTCCGTCCAGATCGGCAACCGCTAAAATATCATCAAGATTGTCTACCGCTTGCGGCGTTTCCACCGCAATCAATACGATAGTTTCTCGATTGGCCTGCTCAATATACTGTTTAACATTCCTGCCATATCCTGCGGCCCTTGGACTGCCCGCAACTCCCCTGACACCCACAGGTGGGTATTTACAGGCCGCCACCGCTGCTTCTGCCTCTGCGCGAGTATTCACATACGGGATCAATACGCCCTGTACTCCCGTATCAAGAATCTTCTTGATCGCAACGGCGTCATTCCATGGAGCCCTTACAAACGGTACAGTATTTGAACCATTCATTGCCTGTAACTGGCCAAGCAAATTGGCGAAATCACCAGGGGCGTGCTCCATATCAACAATCAACCAGTCAAATCCTGCCCGACTTAATATCTCTGCAGAGATATTACTGGTGAGCTGCAGGAAGGCGCCCGCCGTTTTCAATCCATTTTTGAGCTTGTTTTTTACCGGATTTTTATAGCTTGCGTTTACCATTGGTAATACTCTTTTTCATCAACATGTCGTTACAGGGGCAACAAATGAAACTCAGCAACTTATAATACAGTACTCGCTTTAGACAGCAAAAATTTTACTGGTGATTTTCTAATTAGAATTTTTCGAAGCCATCAAATCGATAAACAGGCGCGCTCACTGCTTATGTTACAAGTCATTCGAAGCTAGATTCATCAGTTGTACCGCAATGGCATAGAGCTGCTGAAAATTAAATAGTAAATATGAATAATCAATAAATTTTATTTTTCTTGCTTGTCACTCAATTAGTGCTTACAAAGCCATTGTAGAGTGCATGCGCATTCACTGTCAATCCCCGTCACGTGATCCAGATTAACTTATTGAGGCGTTGCACACATCGAACTTGAGGTTACCGGCAACTGACCTTATAAAATACAAAATTTAAGCTGGAATTGTGCTGACAGCGCCCATTCTGACCTCACTAACTCATTTGCTTTTTCAGCCAGGATAATAGCAGGTGCATGGGGAGCCTCACTCAACCGATTGCTAATACGCAACCGGCCGAGCCGACGCCAACTATCGCATAATCAAAGTCAGTCATTGAATTCCACCATTAGTTTCTATAACCCTTATAGTAGCGGCTGCTAGTCAGGGTTTCGGGTAAGCGATACCAAAGTACCGAGGCAACAATAAAGGCCACGGGCGCAAGGGCCATACCGGCGGCGAGACCATACTGCTCAGCGATGAGTGCCACCAGCATTGGCGCAAAAAACGAGAGGATCCTGCCACCGTGAAATAGAGCCGCCCCCATTGGCCTTAAATGCACGGGAAAAATCTCTGAAAAATAGACTACCCAACTATAAGTGCAGGCCAAGGCAGCGCCGTAAGCAAAACCCAGTACGCTCAGTAGTACAATGCTGTCGGGTGCGAGCAAATATAGGCCGACAAAAATTGCCGTGAATATAAAACCGATGGCATTGAAGCGGCGACCCAATTTATCGGCTATATAGCCCCAGGTCAGGCCACCGATAAAAGAGCCAGCGCCGGTTGCGCCCCAAAGTATGCCTACAGCCTCGGCATCAAAGCCCCTGATATTGGTTAAATACAGGCTAAGATGGCCACTAAAAAATAAATACCCGCAAAAATTTAACCCCGCGATAACTGCACAGATGATGGTGAACCTGGCTAAACTTGGGTGAAACATTTGTCGCCAGCTAGCGGGTTTGTCTGCCAGATTTGCCTTGTCGGCGCTGCCTTGTTGATCAGGGAAGGGGGTTATTAATCGATCGTTGGGCAGTAAAAAACCCATGCAAACGGCGATAAATAGCGGCGGTATGCCACCAAACCACAGTAAAATCTGCCACTGTGTATCGCCATAGATAGCGTATAAGGCGCCTAAGGCCATAATGGCTGCGGCAAAAGTGCAATCAACTATCGCTTGCAAGCGACCCCGTGCATTAGACGGGAATAGGGTCAAAATCAGGGTCGCCGCAGCGACATTATAACCACCTAAAACAAAGCCAATAATAAATCGCAGCAAAAACCAGGACATAAAGTCACTAAATGCCATTAACATAATTGTCGCCAGGCCACTGATTGCAGCGATTAAGATAAGGGTGGTTTTTGTCCCCCAGCGGGTGATCAGCCACGACAGGGATAGTGCCCCTGAAAATAAACCCATACCCAAAGCGGTATAGAGCAAAGCGGTTTGCTTTAGATCCATGCCCAATTCGTTAATTAAATTGGGTGTAACAGTGAATACCACTGCAAAGTTATAACAATAAAAAAAATTACCACACAGTACGATGAGGTAAGCAATAATGCGTTTATTTAAGGGAATATCCCGAGCCTTTTTAATTGTTGTCATTTTTTATTTCCTGGCTATAAGCTGAGTTTTATTCTGCAATCACACCATATTCATACTCACTTAGTGCGTTATGACATCTCAGTTTGCGAATGGGACAGAAAAATCAACCTGTTAAGCTTGTAGTGTACAGGCAGTTATCAAACAGCACTATTGCCTGTGTGTGGCCAGCACAGCGCCTGACTCCGGATCAATGCAATAAATAATAGTGGGGTTATGACCTTAATATTTAGGTCAAATTTTAAAAAAAAGCAGCGAAATTGACGGGATAAAGGTGATCAATAGCAGAGCAACGATTTCTCGTCAACAGACGTCCAAATCAGTGATAAATCTGTTTTGGTGTAGGCTTCTTGCAGCTGTGTGCTGTAAAGTGTCTCATTACCGGTACCGTATTCAGACTTGTAAACGCTCTGCATTCGTGGCGTCAAACGACCCATATCAACCAGGTCGAAATCGTAATTGACAGTCACCGCCAATGTTACTTCTGGCGGAAAGGGAAGCGTGCTGCCACTCTGATCATTATTATCGTTGGCCCCAACGGCCAAACCATTGATCTAAAGTTACAGCCACTTCAGAAGTCAGGTATGTAAGCTCATTCCTATACAACGCCAGATTAAGCTGAAGGGTATCATCGGCCCAGCGGGTTTTCATACCCATTTCCGAGAGCACCTAAAAGCACACCCGGCAAAGCGTTGCCATTATCGTCCACACCACCGTTAAAATTGGTAGCAAAGTCAGTATTGTCTCGATCGATAGAATGGGAAAAACATCAACGTCGACCAAGGAATAGATAATTACCAATGTAGGATAGAGGGGCAATAACGCCCCTCTATCACTGATGAGTACTAAAAGAAAAGCCTGAACCGGTTAGTTAAAGTTGTAACCAAACTTAACGCCCCACATTCTGGGTTTGCCCCAGGACACCTGAATGATGTCGCTGCCCCCCACAATGGTGTGTTGAAGGATTGCCTCATTGGCAATATTTTCCACGAACGCTTGTGCATTCCAGCGTTGGTCAGCGGAAGTCCAATATAATCGAGCATCCAATTTAGCGTAAGCTGCCTGTTTGGCCAAATCAAACTGTTGTAGCCCAGTAGTCCAGTGACTACCGGAGTAAGCAAGTTGTAAATGCGGCGTAAACATGCCAGCTGCTGCGCTATGAATGTCATAACTCACACTGAGGTTACCTGCTACGCTTGGCGCCCATGGAGTATCTTTACCACTTAAATCAGAAAAGCCGACCGGACCGCTTCCACCTAACTGAAAACGGTTAGACGCACCGAACTCGTCATATGTCGAATCCTGTAGTGCCATATTGGCTGTCAGAGTCAGGTTCTCGGTAATCAGAGCTTTCAGGTCTATTTCAATACCATTGGCAGTGAGTGAGCCACCATTAATTTTCTGAGTAATCGATTGATCATCCAGTATGCCAGCGAGCATATTGGTATATTCATTTCGATAAGCTGAGATATTTAATTCGACACGATTGTCAAGCAAACGGTTTTTGAGTCCAATCTCATAAGCCATCACTTCCTGCTGATCAAATGTGGACCCGTTAGGATTAAAGCTGCCTGATAAAAAGCCAGTAGAGGCACTAGCATAGAATAGACTATCATTGAAAACATCAAACTCAATGCCGATTTCCCAAGTAATCTGATCCCAGGATTCACTGTCCGCCGGAACCGTTGCAACTTGTACTGTCTGCCCTAGCACTCCAGTACTAAGAAGAATTCTACCGCCCAGATAATCCATTTTATTCTTGCTGTATCGCAGACCAGCGGTCAGGCGTGCCCGATCTGATAAATCGTAGCTACCGTGCACAAACACACCAAAGGTTTTGCTTTCCAGATCGGTTGGGTTGCCTGCGAACTGGCCGGGGCAAACTGCGTTCGGATCTGTGGCGTCTGCTACCGCCGCTCGGGGAACCACGCTGAACGCATTACCACATTCCGCCAGATTAGGCGTGCCAGCGGCAGCCTCGGCAGCTGTTCCAGCGAAACCCAGCCAATTCCTGAAAAAGGCCTGGTTAAAATCTTCGGTCGCATAATACAGTCCAGCAACCCACTCCAGTCTGCCATCAGTATTGGAAGATACTTGTAATTCCTGACTCCAGGCTTTCATATCATCAAGACGACTTTCTTCCAGCAATCTGCCCTCACTATAGTCGCCATCAACGTTGGCCAGGTTAAAGTAATCAGTATAAGAAGTTTGCGATTTAATGCTTACACTACCCAGGTCCCAATTTAATTCCAGCGCCGTGGTTTTTTCACTTACATCACGTATAAACGGGCTGTCCCGATAGATTTCCCAAGGGCCTAAGTCGGCACGCGTACCGAGTGCACCACCCCGCGGGTTGATCGGATCGAGGATTCCATTGGCATGTGTCATCCGGTCTTGAATGGGCAGCGAAGACGTTGGATCGGGGTCCCGCAGCGTTCCACGTGACTGATAGCCATAAGCACCAAGAGCGCTACCGTCAGACTCATAATGAAAATACGACAGCAGCGCGCTAAAGGAGTCGGAAACCTCCCACAATGCAGAAACCCGCAGGGTGATATCATCCACTTCTCCTAGATCATTGCTAGCCCCAAGATTTTTAATCCAGCCATCCATATCATCTTTAGCTCCGGCAATCCTGACCGCAAAGGAGTCGGATAACGGTATATTGATATAGCCCTCAGTTTTGGTATGGCTGAATTCACCTACGGTAAAGCTCAGGCCGTATGACAGTTTTTCGATATTGGGCTTGTGGGTTTTAATCAGCACCGCACCACCTAAAGTATTACGGCCAAACAAAGTACCCTGCGGTCCTTTTAACACCTCAACCGATTCTACATCAAGAAAAGCATTACCGGCCTGTGCCGCCCGAACCCGGTAAAGTCCGTCAACAAATACGCCTATCGCCACTGGCTCGGCGCGATCCGTATTCTCAGAGTTAGCCCCTCGCAGAGTAAGTTTATAATCGTTACCACGTTGGGCGAAAGCCAACCCGGGGGTAATAAAAGCCAAACGCGAAACATCCTTAATTCCGGCTCGATCCAGCGACTCACTGTTAAAGACGTTGATCGATTTGCCAATATCTTGAGCGTTCTGGACACGTTTCTGCGCAGTGACAATGACTTCTTCAAGCATGTAGCCTACATCTTCTTCTGCTTGCTGAGCACCTGCTGATGATGCTCCAAATAACCCTGCGAATAAAATACCAGCAACTTTTTTGAAAATTGATTGCTTGATTGGTTTTTGTTTATGCATGTTATCCCCTTCTCGCACTTGAGTTTTATTCACTTTAATTATGAGAATGCCATTCTGGTTAATGACAGCTTCAAGACCCGAGTTTTCAAGAAGAATACCCAACGCATCATCAGCAAAATAATAACCTGCCACCGAATTCGCGTTATATTCCTTGACCACTTCGTGTGGGATAAGGATCTGTCGGTGAGCCTGTATGGCATACTCGCGTAATGCGACGTTCGCTGAACTTTGAGGAATATCGAATAGTAGTTTCTGCGCTGCAACCACCGCAACAGGCATCGCTAACGATGCCAATAGAATTACTCTAAATACATATCCACAGTAAGCTATTATGGCTGCAACGCTTGTCCGCCAGAATTCACTAAACGTCACAGTAATAGATAACCTTTGGGACATCAGAATCTGCTAGTCAGGAAGAAGGAAAGATTATAAAAATACCAAAAACACCTCCTGCAGTTTTTGGCACCGTAGTACACTCGCACTCGGGAGTCAGCTCTTCACAGCCCCCCGTTGTTAAGACTAAGACTGATGCTATCATTGTCCAGTCTGGTGATTTCAACCCCGAAATTGTATTGCAGGGAATTAAGCATTCCCGTGATATCATCAGACTTGAAGTAACCGTCTACTTTAACGGCTTTGAGTTGCTCATCGGCGATGATAATCTCCAGTTGATTATAACGGCCAAACTCGGCAATCACGTTTTCAAGCGGTTCTGCCTCGAACGCCAGCATACCCTGTTGCCAAATCAGATTTCTGACCATTACCTTCGGTTCCACTGTTTCCACCTGTGCGATAATTTTATTGTCGTAGGTCGCCACCTGCCCGGATTGCAGCAGCACTGCCGTTATCGGGGACCTGCTAGCCGGCAGTGCGTTGTCCAGCGAAGGTGCTGGAAGAGCGTCCAGTATGACCCGGTCTGACTGCACGGTGACTTTCCCCTCTGTCACTGTCACTTCCACCACATTCTGGTGCTTGTAAACACTGAATGCCGTCCCCACAGCGGTTATCTGGCCGGTTCCGGCATAAACAATAAATGGACGGCCCGGGTTTTTGGCGACTTCAAAATAGGCCTCCCCCCGATCCAGCACCAGCCGTCTGCGTTGCTCATCAAACTGAATATCGAGCAAAGTATCTGTATTCAGGGTTACGGTCGACCCATCGGACAGCACGACGATTTTGCTGCCTCCAATTCCAGTACTATAACTGGCTAACTCCCGTTGGCTATTATCGATAGGATTCCATACGCCTTGCCACAATAATACTGACAGCGTTGTGACAAGTGCCATCACACAGGCGGCAACTGCCAAAGAGTATTGTCTGTACAGGGATTGTCGGGGTTGCGGTTCTTTTACCTGTTCCAGCGGCAACAGCTCAGAAAGCACCATCAATATATCTGCACGCCCATATACCTCCACGGTTTCCCGAAAGATTTGGGCATGTATTGACGACGCCTTTAGCCAGGATTTCAATTCTCTGGTTTCTTCATCTGATAACGCTTGCTGCTCCATTCGCACAACCCATTGGGCGGACTGTTCCTGCGCGATGTCTCGGTTTGGAAAGGGGATAACACTATCCATCACTTAATTTCCCGTCTGTACACCGACCCAGCGAGTTGGCACTGGCCTTTGTGCCGGAACTGGCCATCGAGGAGTGACCAGTAGATAAATAGCCATGTTCGCGCATATATTCTGTGACACGCGCAACGCCTTTTGCCAGGTGCTGGTTTGTAGTACTCACGCTAATACTCAAACGATCTGCGATTTCATCGTGACTCAACTCATAAACCTTTTTTAATATGAACACTTTACGACATTGCTCTGGTAACTCCCGGGCCGCCTCACAGAAAATTGCGAATTGCTCCGAGACCTCCACCTGGCGGAACACGGGATCCTCACTATTAGTAACCTCCGGGATATCGAGATCTTCTACCGCGTCGGTTAATCTATTGTGGCTTAGATCCAGATGCTTGAGGGATAGATTTCGTGCCGTACGAAACATATAGCCTTTGGGCTGATCAATTTTTTTATTTATATTAACCTGATAGCTCCGAATAAAGACTTCCTGAACGACGTCCTCCACGTCCTGAGGACGGTGCAAGTAACGCGAAACAAGGCGTTTCAATCCAGAGTGACACCCCAGAAAGACGTCTTCGAAGCGTCGCGACTGGTCTTGTCGCGCTCTATTTTCGGTAGTGTTTTTCATTGGTTTTTATAGTTAACTCTTAAAAAAAAACATTACATTGTAGCTACTTTTCCCTATAAAAATCCATGTTATCCTATTCTCATCGAAACTGACAATCCCAGTAGGCTATAGCGAACATTAATAAAATATCTGTGCAAAGGGACCAGGCAGTTACCAACCAGCACTATTGCCTGTGTGTGGGCAGCACAGCGCCTGACTCCGGGCCAATGGTATAAATAATAGTGGCTTTATGCTCAGATCAGATTTTAAAAAAAAGCAGCGAAATTGACGGGATAAAGGTGATCAATAGCAGGGCAACGATCATCGCCCCTATCCAGCCGATAATCGCCCGGGACAATAATTCTATCTTAATCCCGCCCACCTGGGATGCCATAAACAGATTAGCTCCTAGAGGTGGTGTGACAAAACCAATCGCCAGGTTAACAACCATGATTATGCCAAAGTGGATCGGGCTCAACCCTATGGCCGTCGCAATGGGCAAAAGAATTGGCGTTAAAATAACAATTGCCTCCAGGGTTTCCATAAAGGTACCCACAATCAACAGCAATAGATTGATCGCCAACAGTATTATTATGGCATTATCTGATATTGACAAGATAAAACTGGCAATCTCTGTGGGTATGCGTTCGAGCGTAAGAATGCGCGCAAAAGCCACCGCAGTGCCCATGATTATCAATACTGCGCCGACCCGCAGCGACGATTCCAGCACAATATCAAACAGCTGTCGGAACGCTAGCTCTTTGTATACAAACAGACCAAAGAACAAGCCGTAGGCCACACCAATCGCTGCGGACTCTGTCGGCGTAACGATACCCGTATAGATACCGCCGAGGATGATCACCGGTGCCAGCAAAGCCCAGCGAGCATCTTTCACTGCCCGCCACTTCTCCGTCCCTGTGTATTGCCGGTCCGAACCCCGGTAACCACACCGGTAAGACTGCAGCACGCAATAAACTATCAGCACCAATCCCACCACAATTCCGGGAACAATACCGGCAATAAACATATCGATAACAGAAACATCCGCGGTAATAGCATAAACAATCATCACCACACTGGGTGGAATAATCGCGCCTATACCGCCCGATGTTGCCACCACGGAGGTGGCGAAGCCGCGGCTGTAACCGTGCTTCACCATACTTGGGATCATAATCAGACCGATGGCGGCCACCGTCGCCGAGCCGGTGCCGGAAATAGACGCAAAGAACATACAGGCGACAATCGTGACTACACCAAGCCCACCAGTGATGCGCCCTATAAAGACTTCCGCCATGTACAACAGGCGTTTAGACAGCCCACCCTGACTCATCAGGTTACCGGCCAAGGTAAACAGCACCACCGCCAGCAATGGAAAAGAGTTCAATCCGGAAACCAACCCCTGCACAAGAAATTCCATATTAAGAAATGGTAGCGCCATGATCGCCAGCATACTGGCGACTCCCAAGGAGATACCAACAGGAACGCCCAACATTAACAGCACGGCAAAACCACCAAACAAAATAGCGGTTGTCATGGGCCTGGCTGTTGTTGGGCGCTATGGGTTTCCACCCTCAACACACGCTGGCGCAAACGCATCACAATGCGAATCACATTCAAGATACAACCTATCAGGACAGAGCCGTACAGCACAGCCACCGGCATCTCGGTCGCCGGCGCAATCTGGCCCAGTTCCAGGCTACGGCTAATCACGCGATAGCCAAAGAAAACTACGATCACCGAGTAGCCGAGAAACACCAAATCGGCACAGTTGTAGGCCAGTGTGCGGCCAGTGTCTGGTAGTTTATCGACAAGAAAGGTGATGCGAATGTGCCTATCATCGCGTATTGCGTAACTGATGCTCAAATACATGGCCCAGACAAATAAGAAACGGGCAATCTCTTCCGCTCCTGAAAGCGACGCATCAAACAGGCGTAATACGATTTGCAGACAGATAATTGCCGTCATCAGCGTGATCAGCGTAACGATGCACACCGGCTCAAAATAGCGCTCCAATAATAAAAAAATCTTCTTCATGCTTATATCTGATTGATCCTTGAAAAGATGTCATCAAACAGCTTTACTCCCGTTTTTTTGCGTAGATCTTCGTACACTGCTGTGTTCATAACCAGCTTCATTTCAGCACGCACTGCAGCATCGACCACATTAATTTGCATACCTTTTTCCTCAAGCACACTGATAATTTTGCTATTTAATTCGGCCGCCAGGTGCCGTTGTTTTGCAATGGCACTTTTTGACGCCCGCTTGATGATTGCTTGATGCTGATCAGTTAGACCCTCCCAGAAAACTTTATTTACGAACCAAACATAGTTGGTATAGATGTGATCGGTGAGTGACAAATATTTTTGCGCCTCATAGAAACGCTCAACGTAAATGGAATATATGGAGCTTTCCTGGGTATTGATTAGCCCCTGTTGTAGAGAAGTGAAAATTTCTCCCCAGGACAATGGCGTCGGCGCCGTGCCGACAGATTTCCAGGCTTCGATTTGGGTCGGATTGCTGGCAGCACGAATCTTTAATCCTTTGAGATCGGCAAATGTATTGATCGAACGTTTATTGCTGGTGATACTCCTGAACCCCACTTCCATAAAACCCAAGCCATGAAAGCCCTTGGTTTCCATGGCCTTCAGAAGTACCCCCCCGATCTCATCACTGTCCAAGGCGCTATGGGCATGCTCAACATCTCGAAACAGGTAGAACATATCGAGCACATTGAATTCAGGCACTATGGAGGTTAACAAGACAGAAGCACCGACGGTCATCTGCAGATTGCCCTGCTGTACCAACTCTGTGGTTTCCTGCACCCCACCCAGTTGCCGTACAGGGTAAATTTCAACTTTTATCTCGCCATGGGATTCGGTTTCTACTTGTTGTTCGAACAACAGTAACGCTTGATGAAGCGGAGAGGTTTCCTTGCTGTCGTGAGCAATGCGAATCACGTTACCGGCACGAGACTGAAATGTGATCAAATAAGCAATGAGCAGCCCAGTCACTGCCACAAGTGTAATTGCCAATATCAGGTTCTTGATACCACTCATATCTTTGGTTTTGTCGCAAATATTTAGTTTGATGAAGAAAAGCGAGTAACGGACGACTCAAGCGTTTTATAGTATGATGGCTCTGTGCAATGATATTGTTTAGGACTTTCCACTGTCTTATTTTAATCCGTTTATTATTGTCGTGGATATACTTTTATTGCGGCGGTGTTAGCTCCATGAAAGTGGCGGTCTTTGAAACTGATCATCTACTAGCCAATACAGTTTGAATTTTTGCGGAGTGATTGTATCACAAGCACTGATATCCATCTATTTTGCGACAGATCCCCTTCAGGCTCATTTCATATTGAAAAAGACTGAGTATAGACATAAAGGCACCAAGTGGATAGAATTCCTGAACGCAAAGGAGCCTTAACTGAACTATCCTATACGCTCTTTAGCCCTTTCGACACTCGACAAACCAAGCGATAAACAATAGCCAAATCAGGAGGGAGTATTGGTCAACAGACCCCCAAACTCATACGATGTCGCCAAGGCGGCGGGGGTATCTCAATCCGCGGTGTCGAGAGCGTTTTCACCGGGCCGCAGTATCGCTGAAAAAACACGCAGTAAAATATTCAAAGTCGCACAAGAACTTGACTACAAACCCAACGCCATCGCCCGCAGCATGTCCACTGCCCGCACCAATACGACGCAGCAATCCGGCATGGTTGGCGTTATCGTCACGCGGCTGGAAGACCCTTTCTTCTCAAAAATACTCAACGCCTTTAGCCGGGCACTGCAACAGATGGGCTTGCATGTGCTGCTATTTTCAGTAGAGAGTGAAGCGGAAGTGGACAATGCGCTCTACGAGTTCCTGCAATACCAGGTCGACGGCGTGATCATATCCTCAGCCATCCTCTCCCAGAAAATGGCGGAAGGCTGTCGCCAGCATGGAACCCCCGTAGTGCTCTACAACCGCTACACCAAGGATAAAGGCATCAGTTCCGTGCGCGTCGAAAACTTCGAAGGGGGGCGAATGGTCGCCAATCTGCTTGTCGACACCCATCATGAGCGCATCGCTTTTATCGCTGGTGCCCAGGGTGAGCCCACCAACCGCGACCGGGAACAGGGCTTTGCAAGTCGACTCAACGAGCGCGGCGCAGAACTCTATAAGCGCGACGAGGGCGACTATACTTTCGAGAGTGGCCATGCGGCGGCGCTACGATTGCTGTCGCTTGCCGAACCACCTGACGCTATCTTTTGCGCCAGCGATGTGATGGCACTGGGTGTTATCCACGCGGCCAAGCTGGAGTTCAAGCTGTCTATTTCCAAGGACCTTTCCGTGGTTGGTTTCGATGACATTCCTGCGGCCTCATGGCCGGGCTATCAGCTGACAACCATACGCCAGCCCGTGGAGAAGATGACTCAGGAAGCGGTAAATATACTGATTGAAAAGATGGAGAATCCCGAGCAGAAGGCGCAGACCTGCCTGTTCCCGGGGCAACTGATCTTGCGCGAATCGGTACGGAAATCCTAGCCCGCATATTGAGGCGCCGACACCAGCAGCACATGCTAGTACTCCGTCAAGACTGTATTGATGGAATCAGCATTGGTACCAGACCATACAACCCGGTTCGCGACATGCGCGGCAACATGGCGCAGCTATCCAGCATGGCAACCGGCAACTCGGTATTGTTGAAAAGCGCGAACAGGGGCTTTTGATCTTCGAGCGCCCAGGGGCAGTCTTGCCCATCCTTTTTGAAGGTGTAGCCGGGTGCCATGCGGCGGGTCAGCCGATAGCCCTGCTCGACCACCTGTTGCTTGATGTGGGTTGCAAATTGCCTGTTCACCGCCTCGACGCCCACCCAGCCAGCCGTATCGAGGAACAATTGCTCGAGTAATTGCTGCTGCTTGCCGAAATCCATGGCGGCTTGGTCCAAACCCTTGCCAAGTGTCAGCACAAAAACCACCACCTGTTCACTGGCAGCGTGATACTTGGAAAACGCGTCACAGCGAAATACCGTGCCGCCTTCCAGGATGAGCACACCATCTGTGCATTCGCTGATCGGCAACTGACGATAGTACACTACCGCGTCAATAGTCTGGGTAAACAACTGCGCCATTTTACCGGCGGTCTTCTTGATGATCGGACGCACCCGGTCGAGATTCCTGTAGCCCTGGATACGAAGCATGGGGCTGGTACGGATGGTGACCGACCCGGGACGAAACTCGAGACACTTGTCATTGTTCATAACAATGAATTTCAATGAGGATTAAGCTGGCTAGACTCCCTTTCCCTGAAGTTACCATTATTTGAGTACAATATCACTTATTCCCTATATGCTTATGATTGTTCTGACAGTGAAATATCGTAGAGTTTTAGTTCTTCTTCATCGAGATTAACGCTTGCGCGCTCTTTATGGCGGCACCGCTATCACAGCATTTTTAACGATTACGGAAAAATCCTTATTATTCTTCCAATCATCATTTTCCCTGGGCAGGTAATGTTTATATAAATAATCCTGTAAGAATCTTGGCAGCATTCGCCAATGGTTCATGCACATAAGCATTTCATCATTGCTATCTACTACATAATCTATTGCTTGGCATTGATATTTCATTGTTCCGTCATCATCGTTTGTATCTTGCTTAACAATATCGTGAATTGCTTGTGGAGGTTAATGTAGCAATGACTAACCATTGGTTAGTCTAGATCTGTGATTCCGGTGTATGCACAATCAAACCATCCAGTTCATCGGTGATCTTGATCTGACAGCCCAAACGACTGGTGTCCTTTGTGTCGAGAGCAAATTCCAGCATATCCAGTTCGTGATCTGTCGGTTCTGGCAGCCTTGCATACCACGCCGGATCAACATACACATGACAAGTAGAACAACAACAGGCTCCGTGGCATTCTGCCACGATTCCCGGAATGCCATTGTTGACAGCGGCGGACATGATACTGAGGTGGTCGTCAGCCTCCACTTCGGTTTCAGTACCGTCAAAAGCGATATACTTAATCTTTACCATTTATGCAGTATCCAAGTAAACGAAATTAACAGGCGATGTTTATGATGCTAACTTGTAATACTGATGATTTTTATAGGCGACTCTGCTCGATCAAACATCCAGTGAATCGTTTTTGTCCTCTGCAGCTCATCAATGAGACCGGTAAAGCAATATCATAGTGACGCCTGGAAATCTTCACTTTTTCCTTCAATTTTCTTTAAGTTATATAATTTAAATTCTATTAGCGTCCAAATTCTTCTTATCTTTCGCCAATTTGTCTGGGTAGTAGTGCCTTTAAATTGACTATAGCCGTTCTTTATATCTATAAACGACCTATTAAGTCTTATATGAACAAGATTTATGTCGTCATACAATTGTTGTAATTTTTCTTTCTCATCCAGATTAACAATATCAATCTTATTCAAGCTATCTAACAGATTGGTAATATCTGAATATAAAACGCTTAAATCGATGTTGGTACCCATAATATAAACATGCTATATAATTAATATCGCTTCTAAAACAGCAAACTAATCCTTTACTGACAATTAATTGTTATCCTGCCTCAAACTACCCGGCTTCTTCCAGAACTCCCGGATGCCAGGGAGTACGCCCTTGTAATACACCAGAACGGTCAATAATTTCCGCCACGGCTTCTTCTTGCCGATATGCCATGACATGAACACCACTAACACCGGCAATTTCTATAATTTCTTGCACTAAATCGATACATAAATTAATGCCTTCCTGCTTTTGATTTTCAGCACCGGATAAACGCTTGATCACGGTATCAGGAATATGCACACCCGGCACATTGCTGCGGATCCAGGTTGCCGCTCTTGCTGAAGCTAACGGACCGACACCAACCATAATAAATACTTTCTCATCTAAACCCTTATCACGAACGCGTTGCATATACGCTTTAAACATATCAACGTCATAACAATATTGGGTTTGAATAAACTGGGCGCCGGCTTTGATTTTTTTCGCTAGTCTGTCTACACGAAAATCCAGGTCTGCCACAAACGGATTAGCGGCCGCGCCTAAAAATATCCGTGGTGGTTGAGTAATTTTACGACCGCTAAAAAAATGCGACTCATCACGCATGGTTCGGGCAATGGCCAATAAAGACATACAATCCAGATCAAACACTGGCTTGGCTTGCGGATGATCACCGACTTGCACGCCATCACCAGTTAAACACAAGATATTGGTAACGCCCAGTGCGGCAGCACCTAAAATTTCACCTTGAATAGCAATACGATTACGATCACGACAAGAAATTTGCATTATTGGTGCATAGCCGGCATGGGTTAATAATGCACACACCGCTACACTGGCCATATGACAGTTAGCACCGGAGCCATCGGTTGCATTAATGCCATCCACATAACCATCAAATAAACGTGCACGCTGGTAAACATCTTCTGGATTGGCAGAATCCGGCGCCGATAATTCAGCGGTCACAGCTAAAGTACCACTGCGTAATATTTTTTCTAATCGACCAGGAGAACTATAACCTTCCGGCAACTCTATAGAATGTGGGGCGATACCTTTAAGACTCATGACACACCTTCTGGCTATCTGACTCTTTTTCAGCGACTTGCAATTGCACTGCATGTAACCAGGAAGATTTGCCTTTTAAGGTATGATCAACAGGCAGCTGCACGATATTAATTTTATGCCCGTCTTTCATCTTACGGCTGCCTTTTACCGCTTCCACCCATACACAGCGCATATCAGGTTTTACTTCACAGTTACCGTCAGGAAGTACACCACCACAAGGACCATTAAGTAAAGTTTTTGGACAGTTCATTGGGCAAGACATGCCGGTAGACGACAACGCACACTGACCACACATTTGACAATCAAACAAAAAACCTTTTACCGGCTTTTCAAACAAGGCAAAGGGTTTATCTAATCGATCGTAGCCAATGAAATTTAACAAGGGAAGACATTTAACCAAG
>JADFPU010000206.1 GCA_022562175.1 Pseudomonadota bacterium
CCGAGGTCCATGCACGTCAACTCAATAAGGGAGCGGAGCCATTAGCTCGATTTTTCACTACGCCAGCCAAGCAAACAGAACTACTATACACGCTGTTCAACTGCGGATTCTAGGATTATGCTATTAACAAACCCTGAAAAATCGACTCAGCGGTAACCATGCAGGATTGCCCATATTTGTTTAAATGCCGGTTTCTGCATGTTAAACCAACGAGCATATGTCGCCAAACATTCTTCTGTCTGTATTATCTAGTTCAGTTCCGAATGACGAAAAGAAGGTAATTTGGCTGTAAACGCTTATCTAAGTGCTATTCACTTAAGTCCCAGCTTTTTTTCCAGATAATGAATATCGGTTCCTCCGGCAATAAAGGCCGCATCATTAATGAGTTTCTGGTGCAGCGGGATATTCGTTTTGATGCCATCCACTACAATCTCTGTCAACGCCATCGACATCCGTGCAAACGCCAGTTGCCGGTTTTCTGCATGCGCGATTAACTTGCCAATCATGGAGTCATAATGCGGCGGCACTTTATAGCCCTGATAGACATGGGTATCAACACGAATACCTGCGCCGCCGGGTGGATGATAGTGAGTAATCGTGCCCGGGGATGGCATGAACGTTTCCGGATCTTCAGCATTGATCCGACACTCAATCGCATGCCCGTTGATATGAATATCTTCTTGCTTATAGGCAAGTTCTTCACCTGCGGCGATACGTAATTGTTCTCTGACGATATCAACACCGGTCACCATCTCGGTGACTGGATGTTCAACCTGCACCCGGGTATTCATTTCGATAAAGTAAAATTCGCCATCTTCATACAGAAATTCATATGTGCCGGCGCCACGATAGCTGATTGTACGACAGGCTTCGACACATCTTTCGCCTATCTCACGTCTTGTCTTTTCGCTAATGCCTGGCGCAGGAGCTTCTTCAATAACCTTCTGATGGCGTCGCTGCATAGAGCAGTCCCGCTCGCCGAGGTAGATAATATTGGCATGCTCATCAGCGAGCACCTGCACCTCTATATGGCGGGGATGCTCAAGATACTTTTCCATATAAACCGTATCGTTGCCAAAGGCTGTCGCTGCCTCGGAGCGCGTTAATGTGATTGCATTTCGAAGCGTCGCTTCGCTGAAAACCACACGCATGCCCCGTCCGCCGCCGCCAGCAGCAGCCTTGATGATCACTGGATAACCGATTTCCCTGGCAAGTTTTGCGGTTTTATCAGCATCTTCTTCCCGCAGGCTTCCCGAACCGGGCACACAGGGCAACCCGGCCTTTTGCATGGCCTTGATTGCTGTGATCTTATTGCCCATAAGGCGAATAGTATCCGGACGGGGACCAATAAAGATAAAGCCGCTCTGTTCAACACGCTCCGCAAAATCCGCATTTTCAGACAGAAAACCATAGCCAGGGTGGATCGCCACCGCATCAGTTACCTCTGCCGCACTGATGACCGCCGGAATATTCAAGTAACTCTGAGCAGACGCAGCAGGGCCGATACAGACAGACTCGTCAGCCAGCAACACATGTTTCTGCTCACGGTCGGCTTCAGAGTATGCTGCGACTGTCTTGATGCCCAGTTCATGGCAGGCACGTAAAATACGCAGTGCAATTTCACCACGGTTTGCAATAACAACTTTTTCAAGCATGGGATTAAATAATCAATTCAGGAATAAATCAGACAGAGCATGCTGCAATTCAGAACCATGGGAGCTGTGCAAGCAGTATGGGTTCACGCTTAACAATTCTACGCTTCACGTATGCTAAACAAAGGCTGACCATATTCGACTGGCTCGCCATTCTCTACCATAACCTTGCCGATGACGCCGCTAAAATCTGTTTCGATCTGGTTCATGATCTTCATGGCCTCAATAATACACAGCACATCGCCTTTCATAACATTTTGACCACGCTCGACAAATGCCGGCTTGTCTGGTGATGGGCCTGCATAAAATATCCCGACCATAGGTGCTTTAATGACATGCCCTTCACTTTCACTGTTCACCTGCCCTGTATCGGTTGCTGCTTGTTCAGTTGCTACGGCAGGTATCTGTACAACTGTCTGTACCGGCGGCGCAATAGAACTTTGCCGGCTGATACGCACGGACTCCTCGCCTTCGTGAATCTCTATCTCGGACACCCCGGACTGTTCCAGCATCTCAATCAGTTTTTTAACTTTTCGTATATCCATACTCTCCCCGTACCTCGTAACGAGTAATTCGTCTGTCGTTAGTGGTTGCCAATCATAAGCCTGTTCAAAAGCAGCTTATCGGTGATGACTATTTATTTAATTGTTTATCGATTACCTGCAAAGCCAGGTTGTAACCCTGTGCCCCCATACCACTGATCACGCCCAGTGCAATATCAGACAGATATGAATGTTGGCGGAAGGATTCACGCGCGAAGACATTGGATAAATGCACCTCAATAAACGGAATTGCGACACCCAGGAAGGCATCACGCAGTGCAATACTGGTATGAGTGAATGCGCCGGGATTGATAATGATGAAATCAGTCGCATTATTTTGCGCGGAATGCACAAGCTCGATCAATTCGTGCTCTGCATTGCTTTGAAAACATTCCAGTTCATGTCCATAAGATCTGGCGTCGGCAAGCAACGCCTGATTTATTTCATCAAGCGTAGTGGTGCCATAGACCTCGGGCTCACGCGTTCCGAGCAGATTAAGGTTTGGTCCGTTCAGAACCATAATTTTGGACATGATCCCCCCGATTTCAGCGAAAATAATTACATCTCGATGCTTTTAACGACATGTTAGCAGAAATTAGGGTGGCGTCCTATTTTCATCTCTAGACAATGAATATTCCATTAAGAACCGCCTATAAGTAAGAATTAGTCGGGCAAAGGAAAGGCTATGCCCTGCCTATGGATGCGGCGTTAAAGGAGAGTGTTGATGATTTCTTCAGCGACCTCACCGGCCAGTAGCCCATGTTTGACATAGGCTATCTGCCCCTGGCGATCGATGATCACAGTATACGGCAGGGCGCCAATATGATTACCATAGTCCTTCGTCAGTTTAATCACCGCCATCTCACCCACCAGCACTGGATAGTTCATGCCATGAGTCTGCACAAAGTCTGTCACGTCCTCGGCCTGCTGTAAGGCAATACCGATAAACTGTAGGCCCTGATCTGCATATTTCGTTTGTAAGGCGATGAATTCCGGGATCTCCTTCAGGCAGGGCGGACACCAGGTTGCCCAGAAATTCAGCGCGACTACCAGGCCGTCCCATTCACTGATATGACGCTGCTGACCGTTCAAATCGGGCAAGGTAAAATCCGGGCGCTGTTGACCTATCATGTCCTGTGGCGCGTTAAAAACTGCAGCCGGGAACGGCTCAAGCGTGTTCGTGGTCAATTGAGCCTGTTGTTGATTAAAGAAGTAAACAGACAGGCCTGCAGCGACCGAAATTATCGCTGTACCTGCCAACAAAACATATCTCTTCACAAATTGATCGCCTCTTTTATATGTGCAATAAATTTATCTGCTGCAACAAACCCGACCAGACGGTAAGGCTTGCGCTCCTCGGCATTCTTGTTAAAGAAAATGATCGCCGGTGGACCATACAGCTCGAATTTCCTTATCAATGCCACGTCGTTATCATCATTGCTTGTGACATCGGCTTTTAACAAAACCACATTCTTTAAGGCCGTATGAACGCCAGGATCCGGAAAGGTGTAGCGTTCCATTTCTTTACAAACTATGCACCAGTCTGCGTAAAAATAAAACATGACCGCCTTGCCTGCTGTACTCGCCTCGGATAATTCGTTATTTAAATCTTCGACACTTTTAATCGTCTTAAACGACAGTTCCGCAGACACTTGATCTTGTACAGACACCGCTCGCACCAGTCCCTGCAGGGGCTTGAATATATCCTGGCCACCGCTCGCCGCACCGATGATCAGAACTATGCCGTAAACCAGCATGCCAAGACCAAGACCTTTCCATAAACGAGTCCAGCCGTGGCCCGTTTCCATGTGATCCAGCGCGCCCATAAAGATGGCGCTGACAATCAACAGTAAGGCCGTCAACATCAATATTATCGAGTCCGGCAATACACGTGCCATAAACCAGATGGCAACGCCGAGCATAATGACACCGAAAAATCGCTTTATAACATCCATCCATGCGCCTGCGCGGGGTAATAAACTGCCTGCCGAACTACCAATAATCAGTAACGGCACACCAAAGCCCAGTCCCATAAAAAACAATGCCAGACCGCCAAACAGCGCGTTGCCGGTCTGGCTGATATACAGTAAGGCACCTGCCAGGGGGGGTGCGACACACGGGCCTACAATGATGGCTGACACAGCCCCCATGACCGCTGATCCGTACAATGTGCCTGTCTGCTGATTATCACTCAGCGACATCAATCGGGTTTGTATCGCTGCAGGCAGTTGTAATTCGTAAAAACCAAACATGGACAACGCAAGCGCTACAAAGACCAGACTAAACCCGGTAATAGCCCAGATATTCTGTGATGCTGCCTGCAGATTTAATTGAAAAGAACCGGCAATTACACCCAGCAAGGCATACATAATTGCCATCGCCAGAACAAATA
>JADFPU010000207.1 GCA_022562175.1 Pseudomonadota bacterium
GTTTTATGGCACAGGAAGGTCAGTGGGAGAACCGGCCCTATGGCTACTTCCGCACCAATGATGGCAAGGTGCATTTCAAACTCTGTAAACAGGATTACAGTAATCGTAAAGAGTTAACTGCGAAACTGATGGAGTTTGGCACAAAGAAAGATCATTACACCATTGATCACATGGATTTGTTAAAGGAAGTACGCGATAAAGGATTGACCCCGGATTTGCCAGACGAACAACATCGGGATAAAAAATGGAACAAAGTACCCAAGGATCAATATCCCTACTGGCTGGGACTGGGTGTGGTGTATGAACACTTTCACACGGCCAAATCCATGCGCAGTCCGACTACCCGGCGTCTGGTACCGGAGATGTACGTGGAGATGCATAATGACGATGCCAGGATTCTTGGTATCAAAGACGGTGACAAGGTGCGGCTGGTGACTCGTCGAGGTTCCTATGAGGCACGTGCCCAGGTAGGTATCAACAGTCTGGTTAAACCGGCCCGTAACTCGGTGCCGCGCGGCTATTTGTTCAGCCCCTGGAACCTCTCGGTTGCTGATAGTGCTGATCCGAAGAAGAACAAGTGGCTGGTAAACAGTACCTCCAGTCGCGTCTGGGACTTGGTTTCAGGGCAGGTGGACTTTAAGAAACTGGCTTGCCGGATTGAAAAAGTATGATCTGATAATTAGTAAACAATCATTGGTTATTGGTGGTTTATTTTATAATTAACCTGAGCCGTACATTAGAAATGAAGCCTTCTCCCCTAAAACAGGGGAGAAGGAGTCTTATACGAAGTTGGGGTTAATAACAAACCGCCGATGACAAATCAGTAATTACAGGTTAACTAATGCAACGTCGTGCGTTTCTACATGATCTGATCGCTGCATCGGCAGCATTGCTGACTGCACCAGCCAGTCTCGCCAGGAGCATCCGGCATAAACCCGGTAAGCGTTTTCTGCGTCCTCCAGGTGCCTTGTCGGAAGATGAATTCGTTGCTCGTTGTATCCGTTGCGGTCAATGCGGTGAGGCCTGTCCAAATCGTTGCATTAAATTTTTTGGCACGGAAAACGGACTGTCTTCCTACAACACACCTTATATCACACCGAGAGAGCAGGCCTGTATCCTGTGTATGAAATGTGGTGATGTCTGCCCGACAGGCGCGATACAGAAAATAGTCCGTGAAGCTGAAGACATCCTTGATAATGTGAAGATGGGAAAGGCGAGGGTGGACGAGGGCCTGTGCCTGTCCTATCAGGGAAAATCCTGCGGTGTTTGTTATCGTGCCTGTCCCTTGCAGGATGTAGCTATTACTATCGGCTGGATGGAACAACCGCATGTACAAGATGCCTGTGTCGGCTGTGGTCTATGTGAACGTTCCTGCATTCAGATCCCGCAGGCCATCCGGGTGATTCCTGACTATTCGTAGCGAAAATAAAAAAAATGAAACACAGAGACACGGAGAACACAGAGGAAAAGAATAATTGATCAAATATACTTTCTATAAAGTAGTGAAATTAACTTTGAACGTTTTAGATACTATGCGTTTTATTATTATAAAATCTCAGTGTCCTCCGTGTCTCCGTGTTTAATCATTGGTTGATATGACACGGCATTTGAACAAGCTCCGCTGGCTAAGCCTCAGTCTGGTTATTACCATGCTGATCTTGTTGCCTTATCTCAGCGTTTACCAAAGCTATACTGCTGCGCATGCCTATGATCTGTTAAGCCAATCAGAAAAACGACTTTATGATGTCATGGAGTTCCTGACCGGGCCATTTACCGACGACCCGGCAGAAGATCTGGATGTGATCAAAGGTACTATCTGGTCAGGGACATTCTTTGGATTGCAGCTGAGTGACCCCCTGGCTGTCGCCGGTCAGATTGCAGCAGGTGTTGTTATTTACTGGCCTTTTCTTGTTACTGCCTTGATCCCGGTTGCATTGACTGTTGTATTCGGTCGTTTTTTCTGTGGCTGGATCTGTCCGGCAACATTTCTTTATGAACTAAATACCAATCTGGGGGCATGGCTGTACAAGGCAGGTTTTCATGTCGGCACGCGACATTTTGACCGGCGTTTGAAATATCTGATTTTGTTTATTGGCCTGGTTCTGTCTGCAATGACCGGTTCAGTCATGGTCTCGGCTATCTATCCACCGGCGGTGATCGGTCGCGAAGCGTACTATGCCATTGCGCTGGGCGGGTTTGGTACAGGCGCAGTATTTTTTATCTTAACCATGTTATTTGATCTATTGGTGGCGCGGCGTGGCTTTTGCCGTTATCTCTGTCCAGGTGGCGCACTGTATTCATTGTTAGGACGATATAGATTATTGCGCATCAAACGTGAGGTAAAAGATTGTAATGATTGCGTCAAATGTAATGCTATTTGTGAATTTGAACTGGATCCGATGCGAGATGATTTTGGCCAGGAGTGTAATAACTGCACCGCCTGTATCGCGATCTGCCCGACCGATGCTCTGACCTTCACACTTAACTACAGGGATCTGCCTTATCAGGGGCATGGTCAGTTGGGACATAAATTCCGTGGGGACAATAATGTACATATTGAAACGAAACAGGCGGCGTAATGCACAGGCGTAATTTCCTACGGCAAATAACATTCGGCACTGGTGTCTGTATAGATATTTGTCTACATCCCAGTTTGCCGATATGGAGTGCCCCTCGTTCTGAAGGGAGCGTAGCGAATCTACAAAAACAAAATAATTAAACACAGAGACACGGAGTACACAGAGGATAAAAATAAATGGAAAAAATTCTCAATAACAATTTATTATTTCTCCGTGTGCTCTGTGACTCTGTGTTTCAATTGATAATCTTAAGGATTAAACTTATGAGTAGCAAAAAGCTACGAATAAAAGTATTTATGCTGTGTATATTTATGCTTTGCTGTGCACAGGTAAATGCACATCATGTGTTAGGTCGGCCTTCTTATAGTCTGAATGAAGACTCGAATACACCACCGAGTATGCAGGTGGAGACACAAATTGGAGATTACTTTGTCACCTATATGGTATTTCCGGCTTTCCCCCGTCCTGATCAGCCAGGTCGTGTCAACCTGTATGCTTCACGTATCGACAATGGAAAACCCTTTCAGGGTGAAGTAAGTTTCAAGGTACGTAAGGACAGTTTTTTTAATAACGATGAGGTATTGCTCGGTGTACAGGCGGTTGATGATAATGTCTATCGTCAAGGCTTTGAATTTCATGAAGCAGGCAACTATATTATCCGGGCGGAATTTGAAGCGGCTGGAGAAATCTATCAGATAGATTTGCCACTACGGATAGGTGAACCTTCGCCACTGGGGCCTGTCGGTGTTTCCGTTGGCGTGATTTTAATTGTCTTGATTACGGTTAATGTATTGCAACGTAAGCGTTTGATCCGCGCAACGATCCGCAGTGCCCATGAGGGCCGTCGTTCATGACCATGAACCACCCTGGCTTGCCCGACGAATGGGGGATCGCCATATTCCTGTTTATGATCCCACTGACGTTGTGGATATTGTTCAAGCCTGTTGCTGTCACGGCACAGTATAACGGGTTCAAGCTTATCAATTTACCTCTGCTTGGTCCTTGCGTACGCATGTTGACCTCCGGGCCATGGTTGTTACTGAGTTTTAAAGTCATCATTGTCTCATTGTTCTTGTTAATAATATGGGCCGGATTGTTTGGAACACCAATACCCGAGCGGAACATCGCAACTGTGCTTACCTGGAATATCTGGTGGGCGGGATTAATCATTGCAGTATTTTTTTTCGGTTCGGCCTGGTGGGCCGTTTGCCCATGGGATGCGCTGGCTATCTGGCTGGTGCGCCGACGTCTATGGCGACGTGCTACGCCTAATAACAGCCTGAATCTGAAGGTTCCCCGCTGGTTGCGAAGTGTCTGGCCAGCCTTGCTGATGTTTATTGCGCTCACCTGGCTGGAATTAGGTGTAGGGGTGACGACGGATCCTTATGTCACGGCTTTATTGGCATTGTTGATGGTGGTGCTTGCTACCGTGTCTCTCGCTGTCTATGAAGGTAAGGCCTTTTGTCGATATTTTTGCCCGGTAGGACGGACGATAGGTTTCTATTCACAACTGGCGCCGATAGAAATCAGGCCGATTGATACAAATATATGTGCCAGTTGCACAACCCTGGAATGCTATCACGGTAGTGAAGTGATAGATCCTTGCCCCACCCATCTTGTAATGGGGCGCTTAAAACAAAATACTTACTGTACTTCGTGTGGTAATTGCGCGCAGAGTTGTCCGCATAAAAATGTTGCCTGGCGGCTAAGACCGCAAAGTGTAGAGGTGCTCCAGTCAGCGCGGCCACATTGGGATGAAGCCTGGTTTATGCTCGGGCTGCTGGCATTGACCGGTTTTCATGGACTGAGCATGATGCCGTTTTTTGAACAGTGGTTAAGTACTTTAGCCCTTTATGTAGGCGACTCAGGGCAATTGCTTCAGAGCTTTACCATTCTGTTATTGCTTGCTCTTTTCGTGCCCTTATTGATTTATACGCTATTAATCAGGCTGACCTGCAGTTTGGCGAAAACCAAGCTGGAATTTAAAAAACTTTTCTCTGGGCT
>JADFPU010000208.1 GCA_022562175.1 Pseudomonadota bacterium
ATTTCCAAGCCTTTGCAGTGATCGAAAAGGCTGCAACATCGCTGTATTACGCGAATCTCTGATACTATCAGCGATCTTTTGTTACATTTAAAATAAAAATGGATACTGAGCACGAAAACATATTGTATATCGCCAATAACTGGCTGGATGCAGGCAGACACATTGCCATTGCAACGGTTGTTGAGACATGGGGCTCATCACCGCGCCCCAGCGGCAGTCAGCTAGTGGTGGATGCGGACGGTTCTTTTGAGGGATCAGTCTCAGGTGGCTGTGTCGAAACTGCGGTGATCAGTGAAGCACTGGAGGTCATCCGGGCCGGCCAACCACGTTTACTCGAATTCGGTGTCAGCAATGAAATGGCCTGGCAAGTTGGACTGGCCTGTGGTGGCAAGATCAGAGTCTTTGTCGAACCGATCAACACCTGACAGCCTTATGCACAGAGCAACGCTTGAAAAATTAAATACAGCTCAGCAACACAAAAACCCGGTTGTTTTGCTGTCGAATCTGCAATCGGGCGAACAAGCCCTGTATTACCCGGATGGCACGACACACGGTTTTGTGCTGTCAGATACCCTATACGCATTGGCCAACAAAGCATTGCGTTCCAATCGATGCCAGCTTTTCAAGCAAGCAGACCAGGAAATATTTCTGCAAGCCTTTAATCCACCCTTGCGCATGATCATTATCGGAGCGGTACATATTGCCAAGACACTGGCCTCGCTGGCCAGACTTTGTCATTATCAGGTGACTATTGTGGATCCACGCCAGGCCTTTGCCGATAAGACACGCTTCCCTGATGTCGACGTTAATAGTGACTGGCCGGATAAGGCATTGGCAAGCTTGCAGCCGGATAGCCGTACCGCCATCATCACCTTGACCCATGATCCGAAACTGGATGAACCGGCGTTGATCAGCGCTCTGGCATCTACAGCGTTCTATATTGGTGCGTTGGGCAGTAATAAAACACAACAGGCACGTAAAAATCGCCTTGCCGAAAATGGTTGCTCGGCAGAACAACAAGCACGTATCCATGGTCCCATTGGCCTCGATATCGGCGCACAGTCACCTGCCGAGATCGCCGTCGCAATCATGGCACAAGTCACCGAATCCTTACACAAGACACTAGATTAATGTTGTTTGAACGCCGACCGGTTGAGAAAACCGAACAAACCATCCTCGCCCACAGTATCAAGCTCGACAAACAAACCTTGAAGAAAGGTCATGTGTTAAGCAAAGCGGATATTAAGGCATTGCAAGCCGCCGGTTACGATTCGATAGTTGTCGCCAGTCTGGAACAAGACGATGTTGCAGAAGACACTGCCGCACAGCTGCTGGCCAATGCAGTATGCGGTCAATTACTGCAGATCAATGATCCGTTTACCGGCCGATGCAATCTACGGGCTGCGACAAGCGGTTTGTTTATTGCGAACAGTGCAGGCATCGATCAACTTAACCTGCTCCATGAATCATTAACCATCGCCACTTTAGCAGCTTATTCCGTCGTCACCGCCAACCAATTAGTCGCCACAGTCAAGATCATCCCCTTTGCGGTAAACAGGCATAATCTCGATGCCTGTCTGCAAGTAGCCCGGCAATTGTCACCGCTTATACACGTCAAGCCGTTTTCTGCAAAGAAAGTCGGGCTTATCCAGACCCGTTTGCCTGCTACACGGGAATCTGTGTTGGATAAAACAAGCAGCGTGCTGGTGCAGCGATTACAACGATTACACAGTACCCTGCATGATGAGATCCGTTGTAATCATGACGAAACCGAAACCGCTGCTGCCATTGATACACTGCTTGAGTCCGGTGCGGACATGATAATTATAGCCGGGGCGTCAGCCATTGTTGACCGGCGCGATGTAGTACCCAGCGCGATTAAAATAGCGGCAGGCGATATTCTGCACCTGGGCATGCCAGTCGATCCCGGTAATCTGTTATTACTGGCAAGACGGGGCAATCACCCGATCCTGGGACTGCCAGGCTGCGCACGCTCACCTAAACAAAATGGTTTCGATACAGTATTGGAAAGGTTAGTCGCTGATATTGATGTGACGCCGCAAGACATCATGCGCATGGGCCAGGGGGGACTGCTCAAGGAGATCATAACCCGGCCACAACTGCGCACAGAAAAACTCAATAGCGTCACGCAAACAGCTGTCAATGGGCCGTTACAAATCAGTGCGCTGGTACTTTCGACAGCTACATCAACCCGTACCGGTGATATTAATAAATTGCTACTGGATATCGATGGATTGCCGATGGTCAGCCATGCCGTCAAAGCTGCGATAGATTCCCGGGCAACTGAAGTTATTGTCGTTACCGGTCACCAGCATGAACAGCTTAGCGATGTGCTGCGTGGCTATACCCTGCACATTGTCCACAACCCCGACTATGCACAAGGCATGAGTACCTCTTTAATTACCGGTCTCAAGGCTGTCAGCGCCAACACTGACGCCGTCATCGTCTGTCTGGCGGACATGCCCAGAGTAACAGCAGAGCACATCAATCAACTCATCGCCGCTTTCGATCCGATTGAAGGCAGGCAGATCTGCGTACCGGTTTATAACGGCAAACGGGGTAACCCGGTACTCTGGTCACAGCGCTTTCTAAACGAAATGTCCGAATTGACCGGCGATGTGGGCGCCAAACAATTGATCCATGAATACAGTGATGTCGTGTGTGAAGTCAACATGCACGACTCTGCGGTGCTGCTCGATATAGACACCATCAGCAAGGACTGAGTCCCCACTATATTCATTTCTATTTGATTTTGGTCCATCAAGCAATTGCGTGGGAAAGTTTGCCTTACACTGACAACTAACTATGTGGATTTTGAAAAGAGGATTGAATACATTATTTCCAGCCCAGCAACTGCTGATAGCCAATGATTACGGGTTTTGATTTTAGATTTTTTTGGAGAGGATTGATGTGAGTGCAACAAAAAAGCAGCGGTTGAAGCCGTGACGGATGCAGCGCCTGCTCCTGATCAGGAGACCAGACTTGCGCTTTACAAAAAAATGCTGGAAGTGCGCTATCTGGAAAAGCGTGCCTACGATCTGTCTTTGCAAAATCTGATCAAGGGCCCCTGTCACCTTGCACAGGGTCAGGAAGCTATCGCCTCCGCGTTTGGCGTGGCCATGCGTGACGACGATTACACCTTCTGCACCTATCGCGGTCATGCGCATACTCTGGTCAGAGGTGCATCGATGAGCGGCATACTAGGTGAACTCATGGGGCGCGAGTGTGGCCTGATGCGCGGTAAGGGCGGGTCCATGCACCTTACCAGTGTTGAACACGGCGTCATGGGATCTTACGCCATCATCGGCGCCCACCTGCCCATTGCAGCCGGCGCCGCCTGGTCAGCCCAGTACCGCGGCACCAAACAGGTCTCGGTTTGTTTCTTCGGTGATGGCGCTACCAACATCGGCGCATTCCATGAGGCATTAAATTTAGCGGCCATCTGGAACCTGCCGGTGGTATTTGTTTGCGAGAATAATTTTTATATGGAGTACACCCCCATTGCAGCGGTCACTGCGGTAAAAAATCCGGCAGCGGACCGGGCCAGTGCCTATGGGCTGGACGCTATTATCGTTGACGGTAACGATGTGGATGCCGTTTATAAAGTAGCTTGTGAGGCCCTGGATCGCGCCCGGGCGGGACAAGGCCCAAGCCTGATCGAAGCATTGACCTACCGGCACGGCGGCCACTCCCCTTCCGATACGGGCAAGTACCGGCCCGATGAAGAGGTTGCAGTATGGTTGCAACGTGATCCCATCCCGAGGTACCGACAGCGTCTGCTCAGCGCAGGCACAGATGAATCCAGCCTGGTTACTATTGAAAACGAGGCGCAACAGGCTATAGACGAGGCGACTGAACAAGCCCGCAACTCCCCGCTACCGCCTTTGGAGATTGCTGATATCGATTTATGGGCGGATGGGAGTACAGCATGGCGAAATTAACCTACCGTGACGCTGTCGCAGCCGCCATTGCCCAGGAAATGGCACGCGATCCCAATGTGGTTTTTCTGGGTGAGGATATCGCCGCCCCAGGCGGCGTTTTCAAGACCACCGCCGGCTTGCTTGAGCAATTCGGCCCGGAGCGTGTGAAAGACACACCGATCTCCGAGCAAGCCATTCTGGGCGCCGTCATGGGCGCCGCCATGACCGGGCTTCGGCCGATTGCCGAGCCGCTGCCTCCGAGTCAGAATTCTCCCGCAGCAGTTCAGCACGAAGGTACATCCTCGCCTCGGATCGGGAGGATTGTACAATGTGACCTTTCAATTCTAGGATCCGCTGGCGCAATTTGGTGGCCACGGCCGCAGCGTCAGTCTCCAGGGCCACGGCCCATTGTTCATGGACTTTGTTTCTAAGATTTGCCTTCGCCTGTTCGATTTGTGCCTCATTCCTTTCGTATATCGATTGCGCAAGTCTCGTCAGCGCACCGTCAGATTCCGGTGGCCCAATAGCATCAATCAAGGAATCGATACGCTTCTCGGCTTCCGATTCAATGTAGTCAGCTGCGAACTCCTCTACCCAACCGGGCACCGAGTAAGGAATCGCGAAGAATGTAGCG
>JADFPU010000034.1 GCA_022562175.1 Pseudomonadota bacterium
CAAATCAACCCTGCATAGGAGCAATGAAATGAAAACAACTCTATTGACAATCCTTTTAGCGTTAACCGCTAGCCAGGCCAATGCAGACGGATTTTATCAGCAAGACAACAACATGTTCTTAAGCATATAAAAGAAGTAACACTAGCATCCGAACCATTTTTTTTTCGTTACAAATCTTGCTGACCATAAGTGTTTGAGTTAATTCATATCCCTATATTGACTAATCATGCTTGTATAAAGAATTTAATGTAAGTCAAACCGGTTAATCACTATACTAGACTCAGTGGTTCACAATATAGATTGGTCAGGTCAGGGGGAGATTTAAGTGTCATTTACAGTACGTGAGAGTATCAATGCAAGGAGAGTAACGTCAGATAGAAGACAGCATCATACAAGCATGATTAGTCAATATGCTGATTACAGTGGCATTGAACGAAGAAGCGGACATGACAGAAGGGCTTTGCCTGATAGAAGAAAGTAGCCTACAACAACAGCAACAATTAAGGCGTACTACAGTAGCGGAAATAATCCGGGGAGACTCTGACTCAATCAGTGTTCATAAAATTTTATTCCCGACTATTGTTTACTCAGGCTCGATTTAATTTACAATTGAACAGTGAAGCCCCTTCTTGCCGCTGATAATTTAAGGAGAAAGGCACATAACGAATGAACTCATCTGTTTAACCTGGGAAACCGCCCTGACGGCAGTCTTGTAGATGCCATACATAGTATACCTGATCATTATAAAAGGCCTGATTGAAGCGGTTGGCTATCCTGACGATCCAATGCCAATATCCGCCTGGGCCACGCGTATGAAAGCAGCGCTCTCGAACGCCGTTGAGAACCTGATTGTGTTTGCAGCGCTGGTATTAATCGCATCGGCTGCCAACATCACAGCGGTGGAGCCGGAACCTGCAGGCTGGCCAAGCAGCGTCCTGGGCATACAACCGTCAACAACATGATTCAGACTATCCCGGCCTTCAATCTGGCGCTAAGCTTTATTCCGGTATTGCTGGTGCTGGTGATCTTGTACCGATGGTCGCTGGCAAGCCGTACCGCAATCTATGCGCTAGCACGTATGTTGCTTCAACTCATTCTGATTGGCTACGTTCTGACATACATCTTCGATTCAAACCATTCCGGCTTCATTATGTTGGTACTAACGGTCATGCTTCTTGCGTCAAGTTGGATTGCGCTTCGACCGGTTAAAGACAAGCAACGGCAATTTTATTTTAAGGCACTGGGTTCCATTGCACTGGGCGGCATCACAACCTTAGTACTGGTAACGCAGTTTGTGCTCGAACTACAACCCTGGTTCCTGCCGCAATATATGGTGCCGCTGGCTGGTATGATCTTCGCCAATTCCATGAATGCCGTGAGCCTGGCAGCCGAACGCTTTGAAGCAGAAACAAAAAATAATATCAGCTATGAAACGGCACGCCGCACTGCAATGAATGCATCGATGATACCGTTAATAAATATGTTGTTTGCGGTGGGACTTGTTTCCTTACCGGGTATGATGACCGGCCAAATTCTATCCGGTATATCGCCACTGATCGCCGTCAGATATCAGATCATGGTCATGTGCATGATCTTTGGATCAGCCGGCATTTCTGCCGCCTGTTATTTAATCCTGCTCAAGCCAGATAAATGAAGTTAATGTGGTGATAGAGAAAAACACGTGGTGCATTGCTCATAAATAAATCTGTCCTTGGAAAATACAGTGTTCCAACATCCTTGTCTCGCTACTTACGTTAGGCTTTTATGATGCCCATTTCATATTTAGTTTACGATGATTAACCGCGCAATCCCGTAAATATAGATTAATCAATGTTTGATATGGAATGCCTGTTTCTTCAGCTAAAGATTTAAAATATTCAACCGACTCACGATCCAGACGTATGGTAACCGGTTGTTTAAGGTATTTTATATAAGGGTTATTTTTACCCTTCATTTTTGAGAAGTCATAATGTTCTTTCATTTTCTTGCACTCCAATATACTTTCTCCTCATCTTTATCCGCTTTCCTGGCGGAGATGATTCTCACCACTGTTTCTTTTCGTTAGAAACAATGACAAACAACAAGAGTATTCAATTTAAAACTCATACCAAGCAAAAGAAAGCGTGCTTCAATATCTGAATGCTCAGGGTCATAGTATTGAATGGCATACTCGTCATAAAAAGCCGTCCGTGCTTCTTCATAAGTCACACCATGCTTTTTGCTGTTGGCTTTGTCCTTACTTTTGTTCCATTCAAAAACAAGCCGTTCCATATGTACATTGTACTTATAGAAAGCAGACAATCAACATTGGTTTATAAAACAATCTAACCAATTGTAATTCATACACATTAATAGTGATGAATCGTATGTAATGTAGATGTTTTGCAACTGGCCTGGCGTTCCTTATTCAATAATGAGAATCTTTCTCAGGTGACTACGACCCCTTTTATACAAGCCAGATAAATGACATCCATGAGTCGGTGTCGCCTAACGTCTCGCTCGCCCTGAAGGCACTTGTTAGAAGGAGGCTGCGAGGAGTTCGACACTGTTTGCAGCTCGATCTTGCAACCCGGCATCCTGGATTACGGATTTTTCTTTATTTTTTAGGCGATTTTCGCCGGTAATAATGGAACAAACTTTAATACAGTGGCCGATGATGAGATTAAGCATAGAATGTTTATATAAAATTACTCCTGTCTTTTTTTATACACTCAATTGAATTGAAAGCCCTTGGGGATAACAACGACTTTCTTATCTGTTACAGTGAACCGTTGATGATCCAGTTCCGGATTAAACCCTATTGTTTCCCCATCAGGGACTGAGACGTATTTATCAATTATACAATTTCGAATATTTACACCCTTACCAATTGTTACTCCCGAAAATATAATTGAATCTTCAACAAAGGATTCGTCACCAATAAAGACATTCGGAAATAATATTGAATGTTGAACGCTGCCTCCGGCAATGATTGTACCGCCAGCCAGGATCGAGTTAGTAAATATTCCTTCTGTACCCGAGTCACCGGGAACCGTTCGCGCAGGTGGTGTTTGTTGTTGATAAGTACGTATTGGCCAGTCATTTTGATAAAGGTCTAGCGGGGGTATTGGTTCCAACAGTTCCATATTTGCTTGGTAATATGCATCAATCGTCCCAACATCGCGCCAGTATCGGTCAGAAGACACTCGTCCACTGCTGCCGCCAAATCGATAGGCGCAAACATTATGCGTATGGATTATTTTTGGCAGGATGTCCCTGCCAAAATCATGTGTAGATTCTTCCTGATCATGGTCATCATGCAGCGTGTCAAATAATTGCTGGCGGTTAAAAATATATATTCCCATTGATGCAAGTGTTGTATCCGGGTTGTCCGGTTGCGCAACTGGGTGTGCGGGCTTTTCCTCAAATTCGGTAATTTGAAGACTCTCATCAATACTCATGATGCCAAATTCTTGCGCCTGCTGAAGATTGACTTCCATACATGCTACCGTTACATCAGCAGCTGATTCCATATGTTGCTTTAGCATTGCAGCATAATCCATACGATAGATATGATCACCGGACAAAATAATGATAAAGTCCGCCTCATTACGTTCGAGCAAATAAATATTCTGATATATAGAATCTGCTGTACCCGTATACCAGTCTTCACCTGTCCTCTTCTGCGGTGGTACTGGAGTGATATATTCTCCTAATTCGGAATTAAATATCGACCAACCATCCCGCAGATGTTTCTGCAATGAATGGGATTTGTACTGGGTTAAAACCAGAACACGACGAATTCCCGAGTGTAAACAGTTGGCCAATGTAAAATCAATAATGCGGTATTTTCCACCAAACGGCACCGCTGGCTTGGTCCGATCAAGAGTAAGTGGGGAAAGTCGGGAGCCGACCCCACCGGCAAGTACTACTGCTAGCGTGTTATCTATACCCATAATAATCAAGGTGTCAGAGAACTTGATTTCTTTTTTACTTTCTTTCGTTTGTAAATAAATCTTTAAAATAATCTAAAATATTTTCTTCTTTGTAATCTTTAAATTCTCCTGCATCAAAAAACTCCATAACAGACCGTGCATCCTTCAAACCATATATGTGTTAGATGGCACCTTGTCCTGTAAGTTTGGTAAATGGGCGTGGGCGAACCAAGAACCAGCTGGCAACGACCACAACCCCGAACGTCGTATAACAAACAACAAAGACCCATGCGGGCGCTTGATAATATAAAATAGTTTCAAGCCAGTGCGATATAAAAGAAACGGAATATACCGTATCCCCGGCCCGTGAACGCAGCGCCATTTCCAGAGTAGTGAGCGGGCATATAACCCTGAACCACGACTGAATGATGACCACACCAATAGCTATGAGATGTGCTAACCGAAACCAGGGATTTCTAACCCAGGACCACGCACGAACCTTCCCAACGAATATCAGTACCAGACCAGCCACGACGAAAGCGACGAATAGTACATGCAGCAGCAGGATCGCATCGGCAGCTAATAGGAAAACCACTGACGAATCCATTTATGTCACCTGACTTGTGGATAAGCAGATCATGGAAGTTCCACTTATTTTTCTTATAGTCTGTGCCGAAATGGCACACTTATTGGGAAAGTTTGGGTAATAGGGAGCCATATTTGAGGAGGGAAAATCGGCGGGGGTTGTCTTGATAGCGCCAGTTGACTCAGCAACTACACTCCACGCTTGTCCTGTCATAATTAACTTCCCTTATAAATGAGATATGACTTCAATGGGGCATTTTATCACTCAAATAAGCAATATGTGAATGTCTGCTTTGCGTCTGACCTGAATGGCACTGACTTAAACTTTAAAGGAAAACAGCAGGATCAGGGTATTTGAAATGACCTGTTATGCAGATGAAGTAACGTCTATAGCGGACATCGCCGCGTACAACTATATCGTCCATGCACCGGAAGGAAATGTGTCTTTACAGCCCTAACCGAATATCCGGGCATGGCTGCAGCGCATAGAAATCCTGCCCGGGTTTGTCGGTATGCAGAACACCCAAACAGGCCTCGCAGCCTGAGCGCGGACACTCACTCAACCTATATTCGGGGCGGTTGTGAAAAATGTATGTGAGTACACACATACTCTTATAATCGCTATATTTCTAAATAACATGACAAACACCTGGACAAATGAATCTTCCCCCTTTCATCAGGGTGAACAGGCCATTCAACAACGTCTTGGTGTACGAGAAAGTGTGGAGAAACTGGGGCGGCGCATGATTCGTGACCATATACCGGACCAGTAGCGCGCCTTCTTTGAGTAATTGCCGTTGATCATTATTGGTTCTGTTGACCATGCAGGTCGTCCGTGGGCATCGGCCATGGCCGGGCAACCGGGATTTATCAGCACACCCGGTGAGCGTCGGTTGAACATAGCGGGCCGTCCGATTGCTGGTGATCCCTTAAACGATACACTGCTGGCCGGAGTTCCCGGGTAATAATCATTTCAATACCCTGGGTAACCTGTTGCTTAACCCACTTGCGGGATTATTGTTTATCGATAAAGAATTATTTTTTCGCCAAAGCCCGCTCGACTTTAATCACCATACCTTTGGCCCTGCCAGTGACATTAGTCTTGATCTGCTCCATGTTGGAGGCCTCACCGACAATGATGGCCCCGATCATACCGACGGCATAGTGTGGGGTACATTTATATATATACACACCTTCAACAGCCAGCGTGACACTGCCGTTTGCACCGAGGGCAAATTTCCAGGGCTCAGCGCCTTCCGGGATAAGACCATCGATAGAGACTGAATCATGGGTAGGCGACATATTGGCCCACTGCACGGTATCGCCGGGATTGATGAACAATAACTTGGAATCAAAGCTGGTTGCCTGTGCATAGACGATATGTTCCTTGGATTCAATATTAACGGCTGTAGCATCAGAAACTGCCTCTGCTTTCTCCTCGACTACTGCCACTACCTGTTCGGCAACAGGTGCAATCTCTGTAGCAGTTTGGGAAATGGTTTCAGGTGATTGTAGTGCAGCAGGTTCTGAGTCATCTGCTTTGCTACTGGTCTGATCCGGTGTTTCACTTTTTCCGCACGCTGCTAATAAGAATAAGACACTTAATAAAAATGTAATTGATAATAACTGCTTTTTTCTGATTTTTACCATACTCCCAATCTCACCTATAGTTAAAAAATACTTCTCATTAATTCTGCCCAAGATCATCAACATTAAATAGTTGCGTATTTATTACATAATTATGAAATATATTTACATTTAAATAAAATCTACACAGAGGTGTTTTGATCTGGATCAAATAAAACTTTGATTAAAAATAATGATGCTGAAATACAATAGTATCAGAACAAGGCATCAGGGCAATTGCCAGTGAAGGGATTGCATGCTGTTCTAAAACAGGTTATTAAATTATCGACAAAAATCAATCTGTCTTCAACATAATTAATAATAAAAGTGATCTAATCCTGGGACAATCGAGAATTAATCATGTGAGTAATCGCAGCAAGACCAGACACCGCATAATATATGCTCAAAATGACGATAATCATTCCAGGTCAAAGTACCAACCCGATCTTCCTGCTTTATCCCATTACGCGTAAGTACACTTGCGAGTTTTCCAGTTCGCGTCCATCCAGGAAGAATAATTCTCGCCAAGGCGCAAACATCGCAAAGTTATAAGATATTGGTATAAAAGAAAATTACGATTTCTTGCATGGCGTCTTTGCGCCTTGGCGAGAAAAATTATAACGTCTATGGACGAACACCGGTTAAATGAATTACCCCGTGGCAAGACCACGGGGAATTACAAGTTAAATACAAACAGAAGTGAATTTATTGATGGTGCAATTCATGTGATGATCGTTACTGATGGTGGGGTTATATTCGCACAGTTATGAGCCCCATCTAACAGGGCTTAGTATCGCGGGGCAAATAAGTGCTACTCAAGACCCGAGAGAACAATACTCATTTCGGGACGCATTGACGGATATGGATAAAGTGGGTGATAAAGTCAGGTCAATTCACTGGGTTTGGTTTAATCCCGAGACAAAAAAGCGGGCAAGGAAAAGGGCTTTTGTCAAACGGATCTATGATCCTGATGCCGATTATCTTGCCTTCTTCTATGTCATGGCTTCATATTTCATGCTATTGGATGAACGTTAAATATCCGCATCAACTGGCAAGTGAATTCCAAAATCAAATTTTCGAGAATTTATTCTTTTTTACCTAGCGGATATTTGATTAAACTATTTGGACCAAGCACACCATCTGCGCGTGCTTTAAGATAGGCATAGAGATTATCCAGGTTTTCCATCAGCCTTTTATTATTTCTATGCGGTTTCATAATAGAACCTGGAAAACCATTAGTCACATATTCTATAAACAATTCCTTATCATTTTTGATCACAAGGCTTTTTTCTAAACCTGAACCACCACTACCATGACATTGTCCACAACCACCACCATTGTAAGTCTTCCACCCTTCAAATGTGCCGTCATCAATTTTCCCATTCACAACTTGATAGAGTTCCTCGTCGTTTTCAATATTTGATTCGATCGGATCAGGCTCGGATGCGTAAATGACACCGGATGTTGCGAGAATGAGCAAAAACAGGCTAAATGACGAAAGTTGTAGTTGTGTGATCATTTTACTACCTCGCTGTTCCGCAAATACCAACGTTAATGTCCTATAAATTAGTTTTGCCGGGGGTGAAATGTCCAGTTAGACTTTAGTTTATGCATATTAGCAAAGCCAGTGAATTTTCCAACCGGATCTGGGATGAATCAGCGATTCCTGAACTTATTAAGTATATCCGCATCCCGAATAAATCCCCGATGTTTGATCCGGACTGGCAGACAAATGGATACATGGACAAGGCCGTTGCACAGTTCAAGACATGGTGCCTGGACCAGGCGATCCCCGGTTTATCGCTTGAGATCATGCGCTTAGATGGCCGCACGCCGTTAATTTACATGGAGATCCCGGGCCAGTCTGACGATACCGTCTTGCTATATGGTCATCTGGACAAGCAACCGGAGATGACCGGCTGGCGTGATGGTCTGGGGCCATGGTTACCGGTAATAGAAGGTGACAGGCTGTATGGTCGCGGCGGCGCTGATGATGGTTATGCTACCTTCGCCTCATTGATTGCCATTAAGGCACTAAAACAACAGGACATCGCGCATGCCCGTTGTGTGGTCATCATCGAAGCCTGCGAAGAGAGCGGTAGTTTTGACTTACCGTTCTATATTGACGCCTTGTCTGATCGTATTGGCCATACGAGCCTGGTCATCTGCCTGGATTCCGGTTGTGGCAATTACGATCAACTATGGTGTACGACATCCTTACGCGGTCTCATCGGTGGTTCCTTGCAGATAAGCATACTGGATGAAGGGGTGCATTCCGGTGATGCCAGTGGCATTGTGCCATCGAGCTTCCGCATATTGCGGCAGTTGTTAGACCGCGTTGATGATTGCAGTGACGGAAGCTTATCAGTGGATGAATTTACAGTAAGGATTCCGGAAAAACGTATCGCGCAGGCCAAACTGGCTGCTGATGTACTGGCCGATCAGGTCTATAGTAAATTCCCATTTACCGATGCCGCGCAGCCTGTGGCGGACGATCCCGCAGAGCTGATCCTGAATCGTAGCTGGCGTCCGGCACTGTCGATTACCGGCATGGATGGATTGCCAGCGCTCGCTGATGCCGGCAATGTGCTGCGCCCTTCGACATCCGTAAAACTATCTCTGCGCCTGCCGCCGACCTGTGATGCAAACAAAGCCGCAGAGAAATTAAAGACCATGCTTGAACAAGACCCTCCATACAATGCACGTGTGAGGTTCACACCGGACTGGTGTGCCGAGGGCTGGCATGCCCCGGACATGCAACCCTGGCTGGAGCATGCCATCGATCAGGCATCCATGAACTATTTCGGCAAACCTGCCATACACATGGGCGAAGGCGGTTCAATACCTTTCATGGGGATGTTGGGTGAGAAATTCCCCGAGGCACAATTTCTGATCACCGGCGTACTTGGCCCGCAGTCAAACGCCCACGGTCCGAATGAGTTCCTGCATATCCCGACAGCGAAGAAACTGACCTGCTGTGTGGCGGAAGTGATTAAACAACATTATGTGAATAGTAATTCGTGAAGCATATCTCGCTCATCCAGCTTTCTATAGATATACTGAGCACTACTCTTCACGAATAACGAGATACGAAATATGAAAACTGGTGTGATTGGCCTGGGTGCGATGGGCGCCGGCATGGCCCTGAATTTTCACAAGGCAAATGTCTTACAT
Source organism: Pseudomonadota bacterium (assembly GCA_022562175.1). GTDB lineage: Bacteria > Pseudomonadota > Gammaproteobacteria > Eutrophobiales > Eutrophobiaceae > B75T3L11. The sequence continues at coordinate 9,300 of JADFPU010000034.1, forward strand.
GCTATCTGGAACCGGACGCGTAGCAAGGCAGACGCAATTGCCGCAGAAACCGCTGCAGCGATTATGGGGTCGCCGGCACAGATGGCGCAACAATGCGATCTGATCGTTACCTGTGTGTCTCGCGACGATGATGTGCTGGAGGTGGTGCAAGCGATTGCCGAACAGGTTAAAAAGGATGTTATCGTCGTCGATACATCGACCGTGAGTTCACAGACGGCACTACAGGCAGCAGAGATATTAAAAAACAAAGGTGCCCATTTTCTGGACTGTCCGGTTTCCGGTGGCGTAGAAGGCGCAAGAAAAGGCACGCTGGCGATGATGGTCGGTGGTGAACAAGCCATTTTGGATAAGGCTAGAGGGACTCTGGCAGCGATCACCGGCAATATCGCCTATATCGGCCCGACAGGGTGTGGTCAGGCATGCAAGGCGGTTAACCAACTGATGGTCGCCGGGATTAATCAGGCCGTTACCGAGGCCCTGGCCTTTGGCAAAAGCATGGGTCTGAATATGGATAGAGTCGTCGATATCGTCTCGACCGGTGCGGCGGCAAACTGGTTCCTTGAACACCGTGGCAAGACCATGCTGGCCGGCACGTATACGCCAGGCTTTAAAGTCAATTTGCACCACAAGGACTTGACTATCTGTCAGAAAATGGCCGATACCTCATTGCCCATAGTGGCAATGACCCTGGCGCATTATCAACAGCTCATGGATGACGGCTATGCTGACGAGGACATCTCAGCCTTGTTCAGAATCAAGTATCAGTAAGCAAAAACTGACAACACCCTCATCACAGGAACTAGCCGTTCGCATAGCAATCTAAGTTGACAGATTGACCTTGGCGCATTTATGTGCAGAATATCTCCGCCTTAAGGAGAGGCTGTCGACAAAGTTCGCAATAAAAAACAAGACTTATAAATTTGCAATGACACAAGAAGATAAAATCCCCGCTATCGAAGTAAAGGCTTTGGATAAGCGCTTCGGCGCAATCCATGCAGTTCGCAATGTGTCATTTTCAGTCAATCACGGCGAAGTGCTGGGATTTCTCGGGCCCAATGGTGCAGGCAAATCCACTACCATGAAGATGATTGCCGGCTTTCTGGAACCAACCTCCGGCACAGCGATGGTTAACGGTTACGATGTCAGCGAAGATCCTATTGCGGTAAAATCCAGCATAGGCTATCTGCCAGAGGGCGCGCCCTCTTATGGGGAAATGACTGTTCTCAATTTCCTGAACTTTATTGCAGAGATTCGGGGAATCAACGGCGCAGAAAGACACCAATGCATTGATAAGGTAGTACAACAGATCCAGCTGGAGACGGTCCTGACACAGACTATCGAGACTCTTTCCAAAGGTTACAAACGCCGGGTCGGCCTTGCCCAGACCATCCTGCACGACCCTGATGTGCTGATCATGGATGAACCTACTGATGGCCTGGATCCGAACCAGAAACATGAGGTGCGTACCATGATTAAGGAAATGGCGCAGGAAAAGGCCATTATTATTTCAACTCATATTCTGGAAGAAGTCGATGCAGTATGCAGTCGTGCAATCATTATTGCTGCCGGACAAATATTGTTTGATGGCACGCCTGCCGAGCTGCGGGCAAAATCTGACAAAAACGATATTGATGATGCCTTCCGGCGTATCACGTTAGAATTACCCGTGGACCAGGGACAAGCCTCGCAATCATGAAAAATATAAAGACCATCATGAAGCGTGAGTTGCACAGTTACTTTGCAACACCGGTAGCCTACGTATTCATCGTTGTTTTTCTGTTCATGACCGGCATCTTCACCTTCTACCTGGGTTCATTCTATGAACGTAACCAGGCCGATCTGGATTCTTTCTTTCAGTTTCATCCGTGGCTGTATCTGTTCCTGATCCCGGCAATAGCCATGCGTCTTTGGTCAGAGGAAAGAAAAAGCGGCACTATAGAGTTGCTGATGACATTGCCGATCACCATTACTGAGGCGGTTATAGGGAAATTTCTGGCTGCATGGTGTTTCACTGCTATTGCGCTGGCGTTGACCTTCCCGATCTGGATCACGGTAAATTACCTGGGCGATCCTGATAATACAGTTATCGTTGCAAGCTATATTGCCAGTCTGCTTATGGCCGGTGGTTTTCTTGCAATTGGCTCATGCATCTCTGCTCTGACCAAAAACCAGGTCATTGCGTTTGTTATCAGTGTAGTGATTTGTTTCCTTTTTATCCTCAGCGGATTTCCTTTAGTACTCGATATTTTTGAAGGTTGGGCGCCACAGATGCTTATTGATGCCATCGCTTCATTCAGCTTTCTGACACATTTTGAATCAATCAGAAAGGGTGTCATTGACATACGCGATATTATTTATTTCATCGTACTTATTTCGTTCTGGCTATATGCCAATATCATTGTGGTAGACGCCAGGAAAGCAAGCTAACATGCAACACAAAAGTTTTTTTTCAAGCACTGGCCTGTTGCTCGCGGCAGCACTTGCTATCGCTATAATTATAATTGCCAATGTAACATTGACCTCGTTAAGACTCGATCTGACCAGCAATAAACTGTTTACGCTTTCTGAAGGAACCATCAACATCCTCAACTCACTCGAGGAACCCGTGCGTCTTGATTTTTATTTTTCCAAAAAGACCCTGGTTGGATTTCCGGCCCTGATGAACTATGGCACGCGAGTACGTGATCTGCTTGAAGAGTATGCCGCAAAATCTGCAGGCAAGATCGAACTGACTATCATCGAGCCTGAAACATTTTCTGAAGAAGAGGATCAGGCTGTTGCCAGTGGTCTGCATGGTGTTTCGACTAACACAGCCGGAGACCGTGCCTACTTTGGCCTGGTTGGCAGCAATGCGACGGATGATGAAATGATCATACCTTTCTTTCAGAGCGAGCGCCAGGCAGCACTGGAATATGACATCACCAAACTGATTTACAACCTTGCCAACCCTGACAAGCGTGTCATCGGTATTATCAGTACCTTGCCCGTATTCGGCGATGCCAGACAGGTAGAGAAACCCTGGGCTATTATCAGTATCTTGCGTGAATTTTTTGAAGTCAGGGATCTTGGCGAAAAGCCGGACGAGATCGAGCAAGACATTGATGTACTGATGGTGATACACCCTAAGGACGTAAAAGATAAAACACTTTTTGCTATTGAGCAGTTTATGCTTGCTGGTGGCAACGCCATGCTATTTGTTGACCCGCTGGCAGAAGCAGACAGATCGCAACCAGATCCGGAACAACCCATGGTCATGCCGGATCTTGATTCTGATCTCAAGTTTTTATTTGATGGCTGGGGCATCGAAATAGCGGAAGGCAAAATAGTTGCTGATATCAACGCTGCCATGCGTGTACAAACACGTAGTGAACGCGGTCCGCAAGAAGTCATCTACCTGCCCTGGTTAAGACTTGGAGAAACAAGCTTTAACAAAGACGATTTTTCTACCAGTGAGATCAAACTTATCCACATGGGTACCGTCGGCTCAATACTACAAAGCGAACAATCTACCCTGGAGTTCATTCCATTAATTCAAACCAGTACCGAGTCGATGAAAATGGAACGTGACCTTATCATGATTCAGCGTGATCCAAACGTTATACTGGAAAACTTTAAATCTGAAGACAAGCGACAGATCCTGGCTGCTCGCCTTAGTGGTCGCGTCAATACTGTATACCCTGAAGGTCTGGATGGTGAAGACAGCTCTACTCTGCTACAGGAGGGCGATATCAATATCATCCTGGTTGCAGACACTGATATTCTTAATGATTTATTCTGGATACGGACACAGAATTTCTTTGGCATGGAGATGCCGCAAGCTATTGCCAACAACGGTGATTTCATTGTCAATTCGCTGGAAAATCTGTCCGGTAATAATGACTTGATAAGCCTGCGCAGCCGTGGTGAATTCTCCAGGCCATTTAGCCGTGTTGAAAAAATCAGGCGAGCCGCAGAAGATGAATTCCGCGAACGTGAACGCAAATTGCAAAGCAAACTTGAAGAGACAGAAAAGCGCATGCAGGCATTACAGAAAGATACCAGTAACAGCGATCTGATCCTCAGTGCAGAGCAGAGTCGGGAAATTGAAAAATTCCGTGAAGTACAGCTGACAACCCGCAAAGAATTAAGAGCTGTACAGCACGAATTACGAAAGAATATTGAACGTCTTGGCGCACAACTGAAATTTATCAACATCGGTTTGATGCCGCTGATAATTACGATTATTGCAATTGTTTCGGGAGTATATCGAAGCCGGCGACGTGCATGATCTGACTACACCTGTAACATGAAAACCAATCAACTCAAAATACTGCTGCTGATTACAATCACCACGGTCATTGTAGCAGTGATAAGCAGCCATTACCGCTCGCCGACAAGCAACATACAAAAAGAATTACTTTTCCCCGAGTTAAATACAAGGATCAATGATGTCAGCGAGATCAGCATCCAGGCTAATGAAGCGACATTGAATTTAATCCGTACTGCTGACAAGTGGGGTATAAAAGAAGCCGATGGCTATCCTGCCCTGTTTAATAACATCAGGCAGACTGTTATTGCTGTCTCAACCTTACGTATCGTTGCACAAAAGACCAGCAATCCGGATCTTTATGCAAGGCTGGGTGTTGAAGCCCCCGAGACAAAAAGGGCACTGTCGCATCTACTGACGCTAAAGGATTCATCGGGACAAACACTCGCTTCCCTGATCGTCGGCAAAGCCCGTCACAGTAAGTCTGCAATAGATAACCCGGGCATTTATGTACGGCTTCCGGATCAGGAGCAGGCTTTACTGGTTGAAGGCATGCTGGGCATCAGTGCCAATATATCTGACTGGTTCCGGCGGCAGGTATTTGATATTAAATCTGATCGGGTTCGTGAAATAAGCATTCAACATCATGACGGTACTAGTGTGCTGCTCAAGCGTGAAAACGATATCGATGAGCTGATGCTGACAAATATACCGGAAGGTAAAAAGGCACAGTCCGGGGTTATTTTAAGTAGCATGGGAATCATGCTGGAGAGTCTTCTCGTTGACAACGTCAGGGCTACTGACAAGGTTGAATACCCCGAAGTACAATCCACTGCAACCCTGAAAACTTTCGATGGAATAATCGCTACTATCCACAGTGCTAAAGTCGGCGAACATAGATATGCACGATTCAGCTTTGCATATGACGCGTCGATTGCAGAACCGCTTGATGTTGATAGTAGCAACGCTGATGACAGCGGTGTGGACAAGCCCTCGGTAGCGCAGGAAGTGGACTATCTGACAGAAGTGACATCAGGTTGGGTATACGAAATACCGGAATTCAAATTTAAATTATTTACCAAACGACTCTCGAGCCTGATTCGGGACTCGGATGAAAATGATAAAATACCTGAGCTGGGAAGCCCCGGACAGTAACTTCCGTTACTGTTTGTCATGCCGGGCTCGACTACATGGACCTCGGTACCCCCTTGTGGGGTGTGTAGTCGGTAGAGCGACGCAGGAACACTTACAGGACGTAAGTGGTTGAAAACGTCTGGAACAAGTTTTCCAGCCAAAGCCGAGATCCGGTATGACCACCATGGAAGGTGGGAATGCAGTAAGACTGTAGGAACAATCACTGCCCAGTAAGCAAAGACCGCCTTTCAGGCGGATCATTTTTTGGACTAGATTCCGGCTGGAGTTTATGCCCGGAGGGGTGCCGGAATGACGATAAGGTAATCTATACGTGTTGGAACAGCCATTTTAGTGTTGCAGTTCGCTTGCTGTAGCGGTAGGAAATGCGCCAAGGTTATTCTGAATTACAGCCCAGCCATAACGACTGCCTGTTTCCTGCCATAATTCACATGCCTGTATGAGGTCTATCGAATAACCATCTCCGCAAAGATCACTTATTTTCTGCAGGACATCAATGACCTCCACAAAGTGCTCAGATATGTAAGTATAAACGTCCTCGTCCGGCAAGCTATCGGCAAGTTCGATAAATGCATTACGGCCCTTTTCCATCATATACAACAATGGGATGCCGGTGCGGTTTGCATGATCAGGACACAGGCCCGTAATAACCAGACATTGTTCACCAATTTTGCGAACTTTCGATAATCTCCGTTCCTTACTTGACTGCGCTATCGTACCGGCATGTTCGCCCGAATATCCAGGCGTCAACGCATCCTCGCTGGACATGTAGGAAAGGACATAAACCAGATAGCTTTCGACTTCTGCATTGAAATAACAACGTGATTCCGCCTGTGCTTTATTCAGCAGGGCGTACCAGGTCGATGTTTCGGGTGTATACAGGGCTAATTGCATAGTGATGTTCTCTTAGTTCTATTTCAGGATATCGGCATCAGGAATAGATACTTGAGTACTAATAACGAGACAGATTTCCATTTTTGATCATCTGAAACAATCTGATTCCGTACACATGATCAGCCTGAAACGTTATACTCCCTGCATCCCAGAACATCGACAGTAATGCAACAATTTATGTGTAAATATAAACAATGACTTTTCAGGAACAAATATTCAAATTGCAGCAATTCTGGGCAAACTACGGCTGCGTGATACAGCAACCCTTTGATATGGAGGTTGGCGCCGGCACGTTTCACCCGGCAACCTTCCTCAGAGCCATCGGTCCGGAACCCTGGAACACCAGTTATGTGCAGGCTTCCCGCAGACCGACCGATGGACGCTACGGAGATAATCCAAACAGGTTGCAACATTACTTTCAATACCAGGTTCTGCTTAAACCCTCACCTCTGGAGATACAGGATGTTTATATACAATCCCTTGTGGAGCTAGGCATTGATCCGCTGACGCATGACATCCGCTTTGTCGAGGATAACTGGGAATCGCCCACTCTTGGTGCATGGGGTCTAGGCTGGGAAGTCTGGCTGAATGGTATGGAAATTTCCCAGTTCACTTATTTCCAGCAAGTCGGCGGTCTGGACTGCAAACCGGTTTCCGGAGAGATCACCTACGGCCTTGAACGGATTGCGATGTATATACAGAATGTTAACAGTGTCTTCGATCTTGTCTGGGCCGAGACGCCGGCAGGGGTGATAACTTATGGTGATATATACCATCAGAATGAAGTGGAAATGTCTGCGTACAACTTTGAAGAGGCGGACACGCAAGTCTTGTTTGAATGGTTCGATCTCTGTGAAAAACAAAGCAATACATTGATCGAAAAAAATCTTGCCCTACCTGCCTATGAGATGGTACTGAAGGCATCGCACATCTTTAATTTACTGGACGCCCGACACGCCATTTCTGTCACCGAAAGACAACGATATATCCTGCGGGCAAGAAGTCTGTCACGTAATGTCGCACAAGCCTATTACACCAGCAGAGAAGCACTTGGCTTTCCTTTATGCAAAAAAGATATAGCCACAAATGATGTATGATGAACGCGCACTGTGTCATGAATTTGAATTGAAAGGTAAAAAGCACAACTAACAAGATGCAGCAAAATAGTTTCTATGTGTTCTGGTCCATAACAACATATACGATACATCCATATACAATATCCGTGGCTATATTATTTTATGACTGATACACGCGATTTATTAATTGAGATAGGGACGGAAGAATTGCCGCCAAAGGCATTAAAGCATCTTGCTGTTGCCTTTGCTGAGGAAATACATAACGGTCTGGACAATCAGAACCTGAAGCATGGAAGTCACCACTGGTTTGCTACACCCCGCCGCCTGGCCGTGATTGTCAACAAACTCGTTGTCAAACAATCCGATCATGAACAAGTCAGAAGAGGACCGGCCTTAAAGGCCGCTTATGATAGTGACGGAAAACCTAGCAAGGCGGCTGAAGGTTTTGCCGGTTCCTGCAACGTAGATGTAAAGGATCTGGAAACTATCGACACAGATAATGGCGGCCGACTCATCTTTCGCAGCATGCAGAAAGGCCGGTCTACGGCCGATCTTCTCCCGGAAATAATTAATACGGCACTTGCCCGTCTTCCGATCCCGAAACGGATGCGATGGGGAAATAACGATACAGAATTTGTACGCCCGGTGCATTGGAGCATTGTATTATTGGGAAGAGAGATAGTACCTTGCACGATATTGAATACACAGTCCGGCAATGAAACCCGGGGGCATCGTTTCCATCATCCAAAACCTCTGAAAATTACTTCAGCATCAACTTATCTTAAAAAACTTAAAGAAAAAGCCTATGTTATAGCGGACTATGAAGAAAGAAAGGAATTAATCCGGACAATGGTTAATGATGCCGCGAGCAAATGTAGTGGCGAGGCTCATATCGAAGGAGACCTGTTGGATGAAGTCACCTCATTAGTCGAATGGCCAG
>JADFPU010000209.1 GCA_022562175.1 Pseudomonadota bacterium
GATCATCGCCGGTGAGGCTCTTGTGATAGGTGTAGTGGCCAGTGTTATTGGCTTATTGCTCGGCGTCGGCCTGGCACAGGGCCTGTTACAAGTTGTCAATCGCACCATTAACGAACTTTATTTTCTGTTACCGGATTCAAATCTTACACTGTCCGCTAGCGTCATGTTGAAAGGCGGATTGCTGGGTGTGATGGGAACCCTGCTTGCTGCAATTCCTCCGGCGCTTGAAGCATCGAGCGTGACACCGAGGCAGGCACTGATGCGTTCGCACCTGGAAAGACGAACACGCAAGTTGGTAAACAAGGCGTCGCTGGCCGGTGTCGTGGCAATAGGCATTGGCGTCATCATTATATATTTCTCCGGCAGGAGTATCGGCTTCGGCTTTGCCGGCATATTTGTGATCATCATTGGCTTTACTTTGCTTACCCCCATAACAACTGTTGCGTTGATGGCGTTGCTAAAACCTGTACTTGGACAAATGTTTGGTATTGTAGGGCGCCTGGCAAGTCAATCGGTGGTGGCGTCGCTTAGTCGTACCGCCGCGGCGATCGCAGCGTTGATGATTGCGATTGCCACTGTTATTGGTATTGGCTTGATGGTAAATAATTTTCGCTTGTCGGTTGACCAATGGCTGCAGAACCTGTTGCGTGCGGATATGTATGTTGCGGTTCCCGGTCCGACGTCACCCGGATCAAACTTTTATTTGGATAAAAATCTGGCCGATGCCATTCTTGCCTTGCCGGAGGTGAATGAAGTCAGCAACGTTCGACGTGTTCAGATTGAATCTGAAACCGGTCTGACCGATCTGGCTGCGTATGAGTTAAACGAATACGCCTATCAGGGGTTTCGTTTTAAGCATGGTGTCGCAGAGAAAATCTGGCCGGTATTTGAACAAGGCGACGGGGTTATCATATCCGAACCCTACGCCTATCACCATGATATTCAAATGGGCGACTCGCTGCAACTTCGAACCGATCACGGTTATCACCAGTTCAAGGTGCTGGGTGTGTATATGGATTACGGATCCGATCAGGGAGTGGTTAGCCTGAGTCGTCGCACCTATGAGCGGCATTGGAACGACGATCGCTATTCAGGTCTGGGCATTTATACCGTGCCGGGAACTGATATGGAGAAATTGCGTAATAAGGTGCAGCAACTGGTACCGGATCAAAACCTGTGGATACAGGATCGACGCAAGATTCTGCAAGCGTCACTGGAAGTGTTTGACAATACATTCGTCATTACCGAAATCCTGCGGGTATTGGCAGCCATCATTGCGTTTGTCAGTGTGTTCAGCGCTCTCATGGCTCTACAGCTTGAACGTACACAGGAACACGGCTTGTTAAGGGCTATTGGGTTTTCACCCGGACAACTGCAAGCGTTAATTGTATCGGAAACGGGCCTGCTGGGTCTGGTGGCCGGGGTGTTGGCGATACCGGTTGGTTGTATGATCACCACATTGTTAATTATCGTAATCAACCGTCGTTCATTTGGCTGGACTATGGAACTGCAGTTTAGTCCCGATATTATTGTACAGGGCATCGTTCTTGGTCTGCTTGCAGCGCTGCTGGCCGGCATCTACCCCGCTTGGAAAATGTCGCGCACCGAGCCGGCACAGGCATTGCGAACCGAGTAGGGCATGTTTGCGAAGCGATTAATGCAACTGTTTATCCTGTCAGCAGCCGGATTGGCCGTCATGCTAATCGTGACTAATACTGAAGAACAAGCAAAGGGAACACATACCGATACATTTGCCATCATAGATTTCCTGCAAGGCAGCGACGCGCAAGACTTTGCCCGGGTTACCGGTGCACGTGAATTTCGTTTTCCCGCAGATCATGGATCACACGATGCCTATCGCAGCGAGTGGTGGTATTTCACAGGTAACAATGAAGATGCATTCGGCAGGCAATTTGGCTATCAACTAACATTCTTTCGTTTCAGCCCAACCGCACAGACTGAATCCGGTCAGTCACGCTGGCGAAGCAATCAGTTTTACATGGCACATTTTGCGGTCACAGATGTAGAAGAAAAACGCTTTTATACGTTTGAACGTTTCAGCCGTGCAGCCGTGGGTTTGGCCGGGGCAAATTCAGATGGCTTGCATATCTGGCTGGATGATTGGTCAGCCACAGCTGAATCAGGTATCGGCTTTCCACTACGAATACAGGCAACGGAAGGACAGATCGCCATCGAGTTGACTTTGCAACAGGGTAAACCAGTAGTGCTGCACGGAGACAACGGCGTCAGCATTAAAAACAGCGAACCGGGCAATGCCTCTTATTATTATTCCTACACGCGTATGCCCACCGAGGGCACCATCAGCATTGATGGCAATACATATAAAGTAACCGGTAACAGTTGGATGGACCGGGAATGGAGCAGCAGTGCCCTGGGCAGGGATCAGATTGGCTGGGACTGGTTCGCACTACAACTGTCGAACAATCATGAACTCATGTTTTACCGTTTTCGTCGTATTGATGATGTTCCTGATCGATTCAGCTACGGTGCCCTCATACTGCCGGACGGGCAGGTACGCACATTAAGTTATGATATGGTTGAGCTTGATGTAAAAAGACACTGGCTTAGTCAACGTAGCCGTGTAACCTATCCGGCCGAGTGGCGACTGCGCGTTCCGGCATACGGTCTTGATTTGCATGTTCGACCCGTGGTTACGGATCAAGAATTTTCGCTGTCGTTTCGTTACTGGGAGGGCGCCGTTGATGTGCAGGGTACACATGACGGCAACGACATTGTCGGGCGTGGTTACGTTGAACTGACCGGCTATGGAGAAAAGTAATAATCGGACACTACATGTAATTGAGCCAGACACAAAATTACTTTGGGTTATACAAGAGCATTTAAAACTCTACGGGACAAAATATGGTTGCGGATTCTAGGATAATACAATGGTAGATCCTATACGCTTGTTACTGGAATTGATGAGGTGTTAAAAACCCTCGCCACGACTGGTTTTCGAAGGATTTTCCTGGATTACCAGGGTTGAAAATCATGAAAATTCCCTGTGTTTTCCCAGTTAACAGAGATTTTATTGGAGACTAGCTAGCTGGAGACAGCAAGGCAAGCACCACCAGTTAATTACATAGGGCCTTTTTAGTACTTCCCGTTCATTTGACAGGATATTTCTTTGATATACTATGCGCCTCTTTTAGCGCCCGTAGCTCAGTTGGATAGAGTACCTGGCTACGAACCAGGGGGTCGGCGGTTCGAATCCGTCCGGGCGCGCCATTTGATTTCTGCGTCGACCGGTTGAGTCCGCAACCCTTTCCAGACATTCGCATTAATAACGTATCTTCACTGAATTTGGGTAACACGCCCTGTATGTTGTTAAAATTGATTAAGAAATAATGTATCATTCTCTAGCAATTCATCCAGTATTGCCCACAGGGGCAATGGAAGGGGTAGAAAGTGACTATTTTGCAGAATAGTGATTATGTTCAACGCGCCATCTCACCATTTTTGATATTAATCGTCTCCCCGATGTCGGCAATCGTTGAAATCAAATTCTTATCCCTCCCCCTTGATTCGCTTGGGTTAGGTTCTAACAACACTAACATTTGTTAGATAGGGGGTGGGGATATAACCGTGTGCTATTAGTCTTGTAATAGAATCATACATGTCGGCCACACTTTATCCTGTATATGCCCAATAAACTCTTTATCCCACCCCTGGAACTTAAGATCGGTGAGCAGACACTGCGATTTAATTCCGTAACAGATATTGCATTCAGCATGGAAGGTAGAACGGCTATTTTATCCGCAAAGCTATCTGAATTGTTCAAGCTCTCGACAGATCAATTGGAAACGCAAGCGGAGATGATCGCAGGGGTCAATAAATACCTGTTTTCAATTCTCTCCTGTGCTGTCGAGAATCCTGACAGTATAGATCGTTCAATGCGCGGATTAGATACGCTGCTCTTTTCACAAGACCATAGTTGGCGGGACATTGTCCAGGCTCTGAATGAAGGCAATGAAGAGTTCAATCCTATCCGCATGACCGTCTTGACGAAATACATGAAGTACTTGTCATCATTGGAGGTCACAATCAAGTATATCTGCTCGGATAGGAAGCGGGCTATTGGAGTACCGGTTGATGACAATGAAAAAGAAATGCGCGAATCTGACACCACTTGGGCCCATATTCAATCAGGCAGCGAGCTCGGGGTAGACTCTCAAACAGAAAACGAATTTAAACGATTGCCCAATGATAAAGAGGTGTCGGTTAAGTTGCCGCCGGGCGAGCGACTGGATATTCGTCTCGCATCACACAAGTGTCAGATTATCGCAACGGATAACGATATGCAGTTTATAGACAATACCAGAGTAACAATCCTCAACAAAGGTCGCAACATTGTCGGCAGAAGTGCCGAAAGCACGGTGAAGGTTGACGCTATTCAAAAAGACGTGTCGAGAATACATCTTCAAATTATCATCAGTGATGACCACACACTTCAGTTAACAGACCTTTCGTCAACTGGCACATGCATTACCGCCGTCTTTCTCACATAGCATACATCATGATT
>JADFPU010000210.1 GCA_022562175.1 Pseudomonadota bacterium
TTCCAAAGATATAATCTTTCGTATACGTCAGGCACTGTTAACGCGTCTGGAAAAGGTTTCCATGTCAGAATACGAGACACTGGGTAGTGGCGTTGTGGCCTCCCATTTTGTTACTGATCTGGAAACCATTGATGAATTCGTCGGCACCACCGTCAGCAAGCTACTTGTTGCGGTGCTCAGTATTATTGGCGTGGCTGTCATCCTGCTTTGGTTGCATTGGCAACTGGCGCTGTTCATTCTGTTTGCCAACCCCCTCGTCATTTACTTCACGATGATATTTGGCAAGCGCGTCAAGGAATTAAAAAAGAAAGAAAATGCCGCCTTCGAAGTATTTCAACAATCGCTTATTGAAACCCTGGAGTCCATCCACCAGATCCGCGCCAGTAACAGGGAACATCATTATATCTCGCAAACGATCGAACATGCGCGGGATGTAAAGAATCACGGCATCAACTTTGCGTGGAAGAGTGATGCTGCGAATCGACTGAGTTTTGTGGCGTTCATGTTCGGCATCGACGTGTTCCGTGCAGTCTCGATGTTAATGGTTATATTTTCTGGTCTCTCAATCGGTCAGATGTTCGCGGTGTTTGGCTATCTGTGGTTCATGATGGGGCCAGTTCAGGATATATTGAACATTCAATATGCCTATTACAGTGCTAATGCTGCGCTGGGACGTGTCAACAGACTCTCTGATTTGCATCAGGAACCGGCTTACCCACACAAGGCTAATCCATTTCAGGACAAAGTCACTGTCGGCATCAACATCGAAAATCTGCATTTTGCCTATGGTGATGGCCCGAACATACTCAATGGCATCGATCTGGAAATTGAAGCTGGTGAAAAGGTTGCGTTGGTAGGTGCGAGCGGTGGCGGAAAATCGACCCTGGTATCGGTGCTGATTGGCCTCTACCCTGCTAAAAAAGGCACGGTTTATTACGATAACGTGCCTGTCACGCAGATCGGCCTGGATATTGTGCGTGAGCATGTCGCAACGGTATTACAACATCCGGCACTGTTTAACGATACGATACGTAATAACCTGACATTGGGCCGGGATCTGGCTGATCATGAACTTTGGCATGCCTTACAGGTTGCACAATTAAAAGAGACTATTGATGAGATGGAAAATGGCCTGGATGCTATTGTCGGTCGCCACGGAATTCGTTTATCCGGCGGCCAGCGCCAACGGCTTGCCATCGCGCGTATGTTATTAACTGATCCTAAAGTTGTTATCCTTGATGAAGCGACTTCGGCACTGGATGCTGAAACCGAATATCAATTGCATACGGCATTGAATGACTTCCTCAAAGACCGTACAACTATTATCGTCGCTCACCGCTTAAGCGCCATCAAGCAAGCGAATCGTGTATATGTCTTTGAATCAGGGACTATCAGCGAGCAAGGCAGTCATCAGGAGTTGCTTGTTCAGGATGGTTTGTATGCAAAACTTTATGGCGCCAGGCAATCGATGAGCTGATAAATTGTGCAGACCTGATAGCAATAATCGAGAATAAATAAACCAGCATATCCAGTTCAAAACCTTGCCCATACTGGCTACGTTGAACAACTACCCAATGCGAGCAAGTCGTCCCGGAAATGGCTGAATCACATAACTATATCAATACACGCTGTCATACAGAAAGGGGGTGTCCGATGAATATTCTATCTCTGATTAAAAGCTGTTGCTGCAATCTATCGCTGGTCAGACGATTTATAAAAAATTAAGGCCGTGTTTTGACTGCCAGGACAACAATGGGGCCGGCCAGCCTGGTCTGTCTGGTCATCGCCAATATGATAGGCGCGGGTGTTTTCACTACATCGGGCTTCGCACTCGGCGAGCTGGGTACGCCATTGAGGGTGCTGGCTGCCTGGTTGCTTGGTGGAGGCCTGGCGATTTGTGGCGCATTGAGCTACGGCATGCTCATTCGACAACTGCCTGAATCAGGTGGCGAATATCTGTTCCTGTATCGCAACATTCACCCCATGGCCGGCTTTGTTGCTGGATGGATTTCCTTGCTTGCCGGTTTCACTGGCGCAATTGCCTTTGCAGCAATTACCTTTGAAATCTATGTCTTGCCGGAATCGCCAGGCAACGGACCGCTGCATAATGTGCTGGCATCTGCAGTCATCGTCATCGCCGCCCTGGTTCACGGCTTCCATGTCCGCTATGGTACTACCTTACAGAACATTATGGTTACATTGAAACTGCTGCTTATTGTTGGCTTCATTGTTTTTGCAATGTACAGCCTGGTTCAGCAACCGTGGCAAGGCATCACCAGCTCGCTTGATAACAATACAGAGGTCATACCTTTCTCGCTTGGCGCTTTTGCTGCCACACTCATGTGGGTGTCATTCAGTTACTCCGGTTTTAACGCAGCGATCTATGTGGCCAGTGAGGCAGGCAATGCCAGAGAAATGGTGCCAAGGGCCATGCTCTATGCAACCTTCATTGTCATGCTGATTTATCTCCTGCTAAATAGCATTTTCGTCTATGCTCCCTCGTCTGAAGATATCGCTTTTAAAACGGATGTTGCAGCGATTGCAGCACAGGCCATCGGTGGCGATGTGCTTGCCAATGCGGTAAGAGCCATTATTGCTATTGCCTTGTTTACCTCTGTATCAGCCATGATCATGGCCGGCCCACGTGTCTACGCCCGCATGGCGAAAGATGGACTGATGCCTCAGGCCTTATGCTTCACCAAAGCAGCACCTGGCACAGCCATCGCAGTACAATCAGTACTGGCGATTACTGTTGTCTGGGTTGCCGGCCTGCGGGAATTATTATCCTACCTGGGTATCACTCTGGCGCTCAGTTCAGCAGTGACTGTTGCCACTCTGTTTGTAGTCGTTCGAAAAGATACAGCCGGCAGTTACCCATTCAATGCCTACCCATGGGCGCCATTAATTTATGTCAGCTTAACGCTTCTATTTATTTGTATTGCCGCAACCAAGAACCCATGGGAGGCGTTAGCAGCAATACTGACGATAGTATCAGGTATATTTGTTTTTTTAGCTTGTTCAGCAAAATCTGTGGGATAACCAGGACGTTCTCCCTCGCCCTCACCCCAACCCTCTCCCAGAGGGAGAGGGCATAATATGGATTACCCCCTCTTTACTCTCTCCGCCGCTGGAGAGGGTTTGGGTGAGGGTCAATACAGACGTACCTGTCCAACCACCACTCCCTGGATATGCACCCGCTCCGCCGGGTAGATCATGGGCGTCAGACTTCGATTAGCAGGCATTAATTCAACACGTGCGCCATGCTTACGCAAGCGTTTGAGCGTGACCTCGCCGCCATCGATCAATGCCACAACGATATCGCCATTCTCAGCCGTTTCAGTCTGTCGCACTACCACCAGATCACCGTCCAGTATCCCGGCATCGATCATGGAGTCGCCATGTACCTCCAGGACATAGCGATCTGCTCCCAGTAACAGATCGGAGAAATTGATTTCCTTCTGATCTGAAATGGCCTCAATCGGCCTCCCTGCCGCAATGCGACCTAAAAGCGGCAGAATGGTTAGACGACGGCTATGTTCTCCGGTCAGACGTATGCCCCGCCAGCCGCGCCCTGTCCTGTGTAACTGGCCTTTCTTGATCAGGGATTCAACGTAACGGTGTATAGTGCCCTTTGAGCGGATCCTCAATGCCGCACCGATTTCAACCAACGTCGGCGCACGGCCATTCTGGGCGATGTAGCGAGTGATGAATTGCAGTACCTTTTCTTCCAAACCAGTCAACATAAATATTCTCCTAAAGTTCTCTTTTTAATAATAGAGAACTTTAGGAGAACATTCAAGGCGATTATATACTTGACAAAGGAAAAGGAAGAAGGGGTTCCAGCAGGAATGGCAGAGACCGTCCCAAATATGGAATTAATGTTTTAGATAACAAGAGGTTACGGACAATTTGTCCGTTTGTAAGCTATTGAAATGTAAAGCAAAGCTTACATTAGGAAATTTTTTCCTATACTATTAGCAAATGCTATTAGCAATTTGCTAATACATGAAGGTTCGAAAAAGGAGAGCGGGTGACCGGATTCGGACCGGCATCGACTGGGTGGGTAGCCAAGTTGTTTTACCATTAAACTACACCCGCAGCAGGGGCCGTCATTCGGCGGCCTTTTGCTTCTAGCAGATTATAACCGTTTACTCTTGATTCGGTGAAAGATTTAATATGGATAATCCGCAAATGGCCGCAAAAGAGAAAAAGCAGGAAAAGCCTGAAGATAATAAGGAATTTACCGATACAGTGAAGCATCTGTTGAATACACCACCGACCCCACGCAAGCAAAAGAAAAAGTAACCCCTTATGGACAATCAGCTTGAGGCAGAATTTGAGTATTATCTTGAAAACCAAGATAAATTAGTCGAACAATACAACGGTAAATTTGTTGTTATTAAAGGCGCAGAAATTATCGTCGCTTATGATGATGAACTTGTTGCTATTAACACGACCAAAGAAAACCACGAAATCTGGA
>JADFPU010000035.1 GCA_022562175.1 Pseudomonadota bacterium
TTTGGTGACGTCTTGTTGCGTACGTCGTCAAAGCAATGTGAGCTACTTGGGTCTAAAACTAAGAGATACATTTCACGTTTCCAAGGTTTAGCTGACGCCTCATTTGGGCCATTTGCAGTGGCATCCACTGGACAGTCAATCCAGCACATCATCGACGGAGAATCATCGGCGTATCCGCTACGTATCCGGCCTGAAGGCTATTTCAGGCCTGAAAGGCGGGCTTGCCCTCGCTCAGTTTAGCCCAGCGCTGATCGGCATTAATCCCGTCATCACTGGCGAAGAGCTGGCGTACATCATCAAACTCCAGCAAGTGTTTACGAATATCAAAATTGTGTGCTTCGACTTTGCGTTGCGCATTTTCAATGGCGCGAGAAACAAGATTCGATTCAATCGCCTCACCCTCTGCCATTCCCAATTTTTGCATGATGGCACTTACCTTCTCTGATGCAAAAATTCTCATCAGGTTATCTTCAAGTGAGAGATAAAAACGGCTTGAACCCGGATCGCCTTGTCGTCCGGAACGGCCCCTCAATTGATTATCAATGCGCCTTGATTCATGCCGTTCGGTACCGATAATACGCAGACCACCATCGGCAACAACCTGATTGTGACGTTTTTGCCAATCGGCTTTAAGCGCGGTAATCGTTTTCTCGTCTGGATTTTCCAGCTGTTTGATTTCTGCCTCATAATTCCCGCCCAGGACTATATCTGTGCCACGCCCTGCCATATTGGTGGCTATGGTTACAGCACCTGAGCGCCCGGCCTGAGCAATAATATCCGCTTCTTTTTCATGAAACTTTGCATTCAGCACCTGATGAGAAATATTTTCCTTGGTTAATGTATTAGACAGAAACTCGGATACTTCTATTGAGGCCGTACCCACCAGAACAGGTTGCTCGTTTACCTGACAAGCCTTGATATCCTGAACAATTTCCAGATATTTTTCCTTTGCTGTAAGAAATATAACATCAGCCTGATCATCCCTGATCATTATTTCATGGGTAGGTATAACAACAACATCAAGCCTGTATATCTGTTGGAATTCGAATGCCTCGGTATCCGCGGTACCGGTCATTCCAGCTAACTTATTGTATAAACGAAAATAATTCTGGTAGGTAATCGTTGCCAATGTCTGGTTCTCATTCTGGATAGTCACACCCTCTTTCGCCTCGATAGCCTGATGCAAGCCCTCGGACCAACGTCGCCCTGGCATGGTACGTCCGGTAAACTCGTCAACGATCACAACTTCATCATCCCTGACAATATAATCAACATCATTATTAAAAAGCGTATGTGCCCTGAGTGCTGCATTTAAATGATGTAACACCGGAATGTTGACTGGATCATACAAACTCTGGCCCTCGGCAATGATAGCTACTTCCCTGAACAGGCTTTCTATATGATCATTACCCTCTTCGGTGAGATAGGTCTGCTTGGATTTCTCATCAATAGTATAATCACCGACTCCATCCTCTGTTTCCTGTGCAACCAGCTTTGGAATAATTTTATTGATACTGACATAAAGTTCTGATCGCTCATCGACTATGCCGGAAATAATCAACGGAGTTCGCGCTTCATCAATAAGAATTGAATCTACTTCGTCAACAATGCCAAAAAACAGCTCGCGCTGTACCCGATCTTCTTTTCTAAAAGTCATATTGTCACGCAGATAATCAAAACCAAATTCATTATTGGTTCCATAGATTATATCTGCGGCATAGGCTTCGCTACGTTCCTCCTTTGCTAGACCGGAAACAATGACGCCCGTTGTCATACCGAGAAACGTATAGATACTACCCATCCATTCAGTATCACGTTGAGCCAGATAATCATTGACAGTAATTATATGAACACCTTTGCCTGTCAAGGCATTAAGATAAGCGGACAAAGTCGCAACCAGGGTCTTGCCTTCACCTGTGCGCATCTCTGCGATATTGCCTTCATGCAACACCATGCCGCCGATCAACTGCACATCAAAATGGCGCATGTTAAGCGCTCGCCTGCCAGCCTCCCTGACCAAGGCAAACGCCTCTGGCAGGAGCTCTGCCAGGGTCTCCCCCTGTTTTAATCTTTCTTTTAGTGCAAGTGTTTTTTCGGGAAAGGCCGTATCGGCTAATTTAGATATTTCACCTTCCAGCGCATTAATCTTTGCAACATCCTTGCGCATACGCTTTAAAGTGCGCTCATTCCTGCTTCCAAATATCTTTGTAATAAATCTCGTGAACATATCTTAGCTATACAGGTGAATTACCCACACAATGGGGACCAATATCAGGATAGGGGCAAATATTAAAAAGTGAACAATAAAAGAATGGACTACTGTAGGGCAATATAGTGCCTGGGGTTCACATGCTTGCCGTTTCTTAATACCTCAAAATGGACGTGCGTGCCTGTGCTGCGACCAGAACTTCCCATAATAGCTATTACCTCTGCCTTTACTACCTTTTCACCTACAGCCACCAGGTTCTTCTGATTATGCGCATAACGTGTGATATAGCCACTGCCATGGCTGATTTCAACGAGGTTACCATAGCCATAACGCGGACCTGACCAGGTAACTATTCCCGCCGCCACCGCTGTAATAGGAGTTCCGGGCTTACCGGCAAAATCCATTCCCTCGTGGATCTCCCTCTTGCCTGTCATGGGGTCTGTCCGGTAGCCAAACAGTGATGAAATCCAGCCACCCAGCGCTGGCCGGCCATCAGGAAGTGTCTGCTCCTGCAAAGAACGATTAATCAGCATTGACTCGATAGCAGTCAGTTTCTCTCTCCTGTCATTAATTTTTATTTCCAGCTTATTCAGAGCAGTCAGAAAATCCGGCACGTTAATTGACTGTTGTTCGAGGGAAGAGACCGGGCCACCCATGCCTGGTGGATTTTCAACCCCAAAATCCAGATCCTTTAGATCGGCCATTTTTGCCATGCGAGAACCCAGTGCATCTAAACGCATCACATGCCCCTGTAACAAACTCAGGCGGCCAGCCATCGCGTCCAGTGATTTCTCAGCATGCAGCTTGGCTTCATTCAGGGTTTTGCTTTGAGACATCAGCTCAGCCTGCCATGCGGAACTGGTTTGCTGACGTATTGAAAACAGTGTTTCAGCAGAGCGGTCTGCTGCATACTGTAGCCCGGCATAGAACAGCCCTGCAAAAACCGAAATGACACAAATACTGATAGCAATAAAACCAATCTTGCCTAAAGATAGACGCAGGCTCTTTCTTCTTGAGTTTGAAAATAATATGATTTCCATTACTGACTCATAAGTTTTTTGTATGCCAACCGAAAAAAAACAATTTCACTCTATACGCTCTCTTCTGCATAACAACTCTGAGATACTCTCCGCATTGTGCTACCGCGCATCCCAGATATCCAGGCTACAAAAAAAATTGCGCCTTAAGCTGGACCCCGTCCTCTCTGCACACCTGCTTGTCGCCAATTTCAATAGTGACGCCTTGACTATACATACAGACAGCCCTGCCTGGGCTGCCAGACTCCGGTTTAAAATACCGGACATCCTTGATATCGCAAAAGAAACCTGTGGACTGCGCGACTTGCATTCTGTCCGCGTGAAAGTCGTTATTCCTGTGCGTGACTCCAGTTGCGCAACAAAAGCGATGTCACTATCTGATGAAACTGTACAAATGATGCTTAAAACTGCCGACTCAATAACCGACGACAATCTGCGTCGTGCCCTGATCAGGTTGTCTAAACATTCACAATAATTGGTAAATATTTATATTCAGGTTGATGCTATCGGTTGCATAAAGGAAATTGGCAGATCTACCTCGTCTTCAAAACTCACCAATTCCCATGCATCTTCTGTTTCCAACAACTTCTTTAATAATGCATTATTTAACTTATGTCCTGATTTATACCCCTTGAAGGACCCAATAAGGCTATGACCCAGCAGGTATAAGTCTCCGATGGCATCCAGAATCTTGTGCTTGACGCATTCATCCTCATAGCGCAAGCCATCCTCATTCAAAACACGGTAATCGTCAACCACCACAGCATTATCCAGACTACCCCCCAATGCAAGATTGTTTTGACGTAATAGTTCTACATCACGCATAAAGCCAAAGGTTCTGGCCCTGCTGACCTCTTTTACAAAAGAAGTCGTAGAAAAATCAATTTCAGCATGACTGTTTTTAGTGGTAAATGAAGGATGAGAAAATTGAATAGTAAAGCCGACTTTAAAGCCATTGAATGGCGCAAACATTGCCCATTTATCAGCCTCCTCAACGCGCACCTTTTGTTTAATGCGGATAAATTTTTTCACTTCATTCTGCTCTTCAACACCTGCCGATTGTATCAAAAAGACAAACGGGCCGGCACTGCCGTCCATAATAGGCACTTCAGCAGCACTTAGATCGATATACGCATTGTCAATGCCGAAACCGGCAAGTGCTGAAAGAAGGTGCTCTACAGTCGATATCCTGACATTGTCACGGATGAGCGTAGTGGATAATGTTGTATCACCAACATTTTCCGGGCTTGCCTTAATCTCAACAGGCTTATCCAGGTCGACCCGACGGAAAATAATACCTGTATTCACTGAAGCAGGCCTCAGCGTCAGGTAGACTTTTTTACCTATGTGCAGCCCCACACCTGTTGCACGGATGACATTTTTTAGTGTTCTTTGCCTTATCATTTGTTATTGTTTCCTCGCCTTTCCTGGCCCCCTTTATGCAAGGCACTGTTTTACGGGCAAATCTTGTAGCTGTCAAGTCCTAACTTATCATTCAATCACCCCCATCTTAAATGCTAATAGGCACCTTAGTCGGCCTGCCGACGCAGGAAAGCAGGAATATCCAGGTACCCAGGATCTTTCTCCAGTCCCTCTGCACTGTCTTTTGTGTCCTGATTCCTCATTACAGTAGGACGTTCCAGTTCCTTGTAATCGACACTGGCACTGGTATTTTGCACCAATGTGACCCTGGATATCTCATCCCGGGATTGTCCAAGCCCTGTCGCAACTATCGTGACACGCATTTCTCCACTCATTTCCGGGTCAATGACAGTACCGATCACAACGGTGGCATTGTCCGATGCAAATTGCTTGATTGTGTTACCCACCTCATCAAATTCACCGATGGTAAGATCCATACCGGCCGTGATATTAACCAATATTCCTTTGGCCCCTGACAAGTTGATATCCTCCAGCAAAGGACTGGAAATAGCTGCTTCAGCAGCGACTTGTGCACGGTCCTCTCCCTGCGCCTTACCTGATCCCATCATCGCCATACCCATTTCCGACATCACAGTGCGAACATCTGCAAAATCAACATTGATCAAACCCGGGCAAGTAATAAGTTGAGCAATACCCTGAACAGCGCCAAGTAACACATCATTAGCTGCGCCAAACGCATTTAACAGACTGACCTCCCTACCTAGTACAGACAGTAGTTTTTCATTGGGTATCGTAATCAGCGAATCAACAAACTGGCCCAGTTCCGCAATACCATCGTCGGCAATCTGTGCTCTCTTTTTCCCTTCAAAAGCAAACGGCTTGGTGACAACGGCAACGGTCAAGATACCCATTTCCTTGGCTGCCTGCGCAACCACAGGCGTCGCGCCGGTGCCTGTGCCACCACCCATACCGGCGGTTATAAAGACCATATCCGAACCCTCCAGTACATCCATTATACGATCACGATCCTCCAGAGCGGCCTGCCTGCCAACTTCCGGATCAGATCCCGCACCCAGACCCTTGGTCACGCTACTGCCTAATTGTAAAATAGTGCGCGCTGTTGAATTTTTCAGTGCCTGTGAATCAGTATTGGCACACGCAAATTCGACCCCATCAATATTCGCAGCTAACATATGCTGCACGGCATTGCCACCACCTCCGCCAACACCAATAACCTTTATAACTGCTGTTTGATTGCCAGCATCAACTAGTTCAAACATCCCCAGACCCTCCTAAATGTATATAATATAGTCACGACTAGAAATTACCCTGAAACCAACTCTTCATTCGTTCCCAGACGCCCTTTACACCACCATCCAATCGCATACCCGGCATCGAATTTTGTGCCTGCAGTCGACCGAATAACAATAAACCTACTCCTGTTGAATAAATCGGACTCCTAACGACATCAGATAAACCGCTTACAAACTGCGGCATGCCAACCCTTACCGGCATATGAAATATTTCCTCTGCCAGCTCTATAACACCTTCCATCTTTGCGCTTCCTCCGGTCAGGATAACTCCGGCAGTGACCAGGTCTTCATAACCACTGCGCCGTAGTTCAGCCTGGACCAGCGAAAACAGTTCTTCGTATCGTGGTTCTACAACTTCGGCAAGCGTCTGTCTTGCAAGCCGTCTCGATGGCCTGTCGCCAACGCTGGGAACCTCAATTGTTTCTTGCGAATTTGCCAACTGGGACAACGCACAGGCATATTGCACCTTGATATCCTCCGCATGCTGGGTCGGTGTTCTCAACGCCACAGCAATATCATTGGTCACTTGATCACCCGCTATCGGGATCACCGCTGTATGATGAATGGAACCATCAGAAAATATTGCAATGTCAGTCGTGCCGCCACCGATATCGACGAGACAGGCGCCAAGATTCTTTTCATCGTCGGTCAATACCGAATAGCTGGCTGCAAGCTGTTCGAGAATAATGTCATCCACTTCAAGACCGCAACGCCTGACGCATTTAACAATGTTCTGAGCAGCGCTTACCGAGCCCATCACCATATGCACCTTGGCTTCAAGCCGCACACCTGACATACCAATAGGCTCCTTGATACCTTCCTGACTGTCGATAACGAATTCCTGTGGCAGAATATGCAGAATTTTTTGATCGGCTGGTATAGCGACTGCGCGTGCCGCATCGATGACCCTGTCGACGTCCCCTGTCGATACTTCGTGATCCCGAATCGCAACAATGCCATGTGAATTAAGACTGCGAATATGACTGCCGGCAATGCCTGCGTAGACTGAATGGATCTCACATCCCGCCATCAGTTCTGCCTCTTCGATTGCTCTTTGAATTGATTGAACAGTCGATTCAATATTAACCACCACACCTTTTTTCAATCCGCGAGAGCGGCTGGAACCTATGCCGATAATTTCTATTTCATCATCGGCTGATATTTCACCCACGATTGCAACGACCTTTGAAGTACCTATATCCAATCCAACAATCAGATTTTTATCAATTCTTTTAGCCATGATTTTTCTGCCCCGATTCAACTGTGCCTGAGCTGGTTTGTTGCCACTGAACGGCAAAACCATTTGTATAACGCATATCAATTAATTTAATCTGACTCAGTCTGTTAGCCAATCTGGTCGTTACGTAATCAGTGAATCGCGCCACTCGTCTGTCCACATCTTGTCTTCCCAGAATGACTGACGGCCCCTTCACCAGTTCAAATTGCCACGCTCGCCTGTCATTGAGCGTCAAACCGGAAACTTGTAATCGCCTTGCCGCCAATGCATCCCTGATCCGGACATATTGCCCCAGCAATAGCGCGTAACTATCTACAGGCCCCATTAAGACCGGTAGATTCTTCGGGAATGTCTGTTTGGAAGGTGCAAAAAACTCCGCCTGCGAATTTATCAAACCTTGCTCGCCCCAGCGTGCGACAGCTGTCTGTTCAATTACTTTGACACTCAGGGTATCCGGCCAGATTCTCCGCACAGTAACCTGGTAGACCCACGGATTTTGAAACAGACTCTCTTTAATTATCTCTACATTGACATTAAAGAATCCTCCTCTGACAACCTCTGTTACAGTAGTTTGTAAAGATTCCGGAGACAGTCGTCTAAAATCACCTTCAACCCTTACCTTCTTGACAGGCAAGGTCTGAGGGTCCATCAGCAACGATCCGGCGCTGACAATTATTATCAACAGCCCCAGAATGAACAGCGTTCCAGAAACAATACTTCTCCAACGTTGCGGATTTTCCCCATCAACCACTTTGGTTTTCTCTTTATATGACGCTGTCAAGATATGTGTACTCACGCTATTGCCTGCTTTAATTGTTCGGCTGTTTGCATACTGGTCTCCAGAATCATCAGCACCAGGGTATCGAATTCAATGCCTGCCTGTTTAGCTGCCATTGGCACCAGACTATGACCGGTCATACCCGGAACAGTATTGACTTCGATAATCCAGCATGTCCCCGCTTCATCCACAATCAAATCCACGCGTCCCCAACCACTGGCATTGATCAGTTCAAATGCCTGCAAGACCTGCCTGGCGATGGCTTGTTCATCTTCATCGGCAAGACCACATGGGCAGATGTATTGCGTTGTTTCTTCCAGATACTTGGCCTGATAATCATAAAACTCCCGGGGAGTCTGCAAACGTATCACCGGCAACACCTCACCGTTCAGGACGGACGCGGTGTATTCAGCACCTTCTATCCAGCGCTCAGCCATTACCCTGTCATCGAATTGCCGTGCTGAATTCCAGGCAGCTTGTAAAGCTGCTTGCTTGACAACCTTGGCTGCACCCCAGCTTGAACCTTCATGCACAGGCTTAACCATCATGGGAAAACCTATCTCAGTACTTGCTCGCTGCAAATCACTCAGCGTTTTAATCTCTATGGAGATCGGTGTTGCTATGCCATGTTGCCGCCAAACCCATTTGCTTCTGGTTTTATCCATGGCCAGCGCGGAGCCAAGTACCCCACTGCCCGTATACGGGATACCGGATGTCACCAGTGCCCCCTGAATAACACCATCCTCACCACCTCGGCCGTGCAGAGCAATAAAGGCACGATCAAATCCGCCCCGCTTAAGCTGTTCCAGGACATCATCCTTGCTATCAATTGCATGGGCATCGACACCTTTACGACACAGCGCATCGCAAACAGCAGACCCGGTTTCCAGCGAGATTTCACGTTCCGCAGACAGCCCGCCCATCAATACAGCGACCTTGCCGTACTCACGTATCCTCAGTTCATCTATTTTCAAATTCGCCTGCATTAACATCGCTCACCGATAATCCGCACTTCTGTTTGCAACGCTATGCCGCATCTCTGTTTGACCACCTGTTGTACATGAAGGATCAAACGTTCGATATCATCTGCACTTGCCCCGCCCCGGTTGATAATAAAATTGGCATGTTTTTCAGAGACACATGCATTACCAATACACAGCCCCTTCAAACCACACGCTTCAATCAGTCGCGCAGCATGATCCGCCTCAGGATTCCTGAACACTGAACCGCAACTTGCTTCACCCATTGGTTGGGTCTCTGCCCGCGTTGCCAGCAAATCACGCATCTGCTTCTGTGCGCTCTGTTTATGATCGATCTGTAACTGCAAGTCGGCGGCTACGAACCACTCACCCTGTGCCAGACTGACAGTACGGTAGGCAATCCTGAACTCCGTCCTGGCTCTATGTAACACCTCACCGCGCCGGTTGATCGTCTCAACAGATTCGACAATGTCCCACATCTCTGCACCGAATGCTCCGGCATTCATCGCCAGCGCCCCGCCAACTGTTCCAGGGATCCCGATCAGGAATTCTGCGCCGCTACAACCTGACATTGCTGCAAAACGGGCGACCTTGGCACAACTGACGCCTGCCCCAACCCTCAGTCTATGAGCCTGCCCGAGTGATAATTCATCCAGCACCCCGGCATGCGCTACCACTGTCCCGCGTATACCCTTGTCACGCACCAGTAGATTACTGCCAAGCCCTAACCAGGTAATCGGTTCATCCTCTGACTGCATCGCCAAAAACACTGCAAGATCATCCAGATCTGCCGCTTGATAATACTTATCAGCCGGGCCACCGACCCGCCACGATGTATGTCTTGCCATCGGCTCGTGTTGTTTCATCACACCACGAAGACACTTGCTGTCTACATGCATAACCATCTCGAAATGATTAACTCCGGTTTCATAGATTGTCTTTTCACTATCTATCACCTGAACCTCAATGTACCTGTTGTCCATACTGGGCAAACAATTCTGCGCCGAGAGAGCCAATATCGCCGGCACCTAATATCAACAAAATCCCATCGTCCCGGACTATGCCCGGCAACATCGCTTGCAGATCCTGGCGTTTGTCTACAAACACTGGCTCAACCTTGCCCCGCATGCGTATACCGCGACACAAGGAACGTCCATCGGCGCCGGTGATGTCCGGCTCTCCCGCCGGGTAGACTTCTAACAGCAGCAAGGCATCGACATCAGACAAGACCTGACAAAAATTCTCAAACAGATCCCGGGTTCTTGTATAGCGGTGCGGTTGAAACACGACCACAACGTGACGCCCTGGCCAGCCATTATCAACGGCAGATAAAATGGCTTCGATTTCCGTTGGATGGTGGGCGTAATCATCGATCAACAAAAGTGTGCAATCACCTATCCTGACTTCGCCCAGTACATCACTACGTCTGGCTATCCCCTGGAAATTTAACAAGGCATTTTCGATAGCTTGCCTGGACACACCGAGCTCGGTCGCAACGGCTATTGCCGCCAATGCATTACGAACATTATGCATACCCGGCAGATTCAGTTGTATATGCAAGATGTCTTGTTGCCCGGCACGAGTTACCGTAAAAAAAGTCTGTGATTGCTCATACCTTATATCCCGCGCGACAAAATCGGCTTGCTCATCTATACCGTAAGTAATAAATGGTTTGACTATGCCAGCCAGTATGTCCCTGTTGCCGGCATCATCCACACACAAAACTACCAGCCCGTAAAATGGCAGTCGATGCAGGAATTCAGAAAAATTATTTTTCAGACACTGAAAATCTCCAGCGTATGTCTCCAGGTGATCAGCATCTATATTTGTCAACACTGCCATCACAGGTTGTAAATGCAGGAACGAAGCATCGCTTTCATCGGCCTCTGCTACCAGATACTGTCCACTGCCAAGTTTGGCGTGAGATCCTGTACTGTTCAGCAAGCCACCGATTACATAGGTTGGATCGAGCCCCCCTTCAGCCAGCAGACTGGCGATCAAACTGGTCGTTGTCGTCTTGCCATGTGTCCCGGCAACCGCGATACCCATTCTGAAACGCATCAGTTCAGCCAGCATCTCTGCACGGGGGACTACCGGAATACGTTGCTCATGCGCGGCCATCAGCTCAGGATTTTCGTCGGCAATGGCCGTCGATACAACGACTACATCACTGCCGTTGACATGCGCAGCATCGTGCCCTGCAATGACCTTCACACCCAGCGATTGCAAGTGATGTGTCACGCGGGTTTCATGGAGATCTGATCCGGAGACTTCATATCCCAGGTTGTTCAAGACTTCTGCGATACCGCTCATACCGGCACCGCCAATACCGACAAAGTGGATATGTCGAACCCTGCCCATCAGCTTTTCATTTAACTCAGGCATGCAAGGCCTCCAGACAAATATCACCGACCTCTCGGGTCGCATCAGGACGGGCAAGTTGCCTCGCCTTGTCTGCCATATCGAGCAAGCGCCTGCGTGCCTTGTGGAATTCGCTCAATAATGTCGCAAGCCACTTCTCCTGTAGCGCGGATTCAGGGATCAATACCGCACAGCCGTTATCGCTCAGATGACGGGCATTAGTCATTTGATGATCATCAACTGCATGGGGAAAAGGCACCAGGATAGAGGCAACCCCCACCACACATAGCTCAGCAATCGTTAACGCACCGGCCCGGCACAACACCAGATCCGCCCACTGATAGGCCTCTGCCATATCGTCAATAAAGGCAGCTATTCGTACCTGCCCAGTGACTTTTACATCCGCATAGCGTTGCTTTGTTTCGTCTAAATTCCGCTGCCCTGTCTGATGCCAGACCTCTATATCAATATCTTTTTTCAAGTGTTGAAATACAGCCGGAAAAGTCAGATTCAGTGCCCTGGCTCCCAGGCTGCCGCCGAGAATAAGTAAATGCATAGCATCGTCCTGTCCACGTTCAGCCCATCGCTGCTCTGGTCCAGGCAGTTCTATAAGTTCAGCACGTACCGGATTACCCGTCGTGTGAAGTCGGTCTGTTTGCTTGAAAGTCCCTGGAAATCCTTGCATAACGGCTTTTGCCAGAGGTGCAAGCAAACGATTGGTCAAGCCTGCAATAGAATTCTGCTCGTGTATAAATAGAGGCACTCGCAGTATCCACGCCGCGATCCCCCCCGGTCCACTGGCAAAGCCACCCATTCCCAGCACTGCGCCTGGCTTGATTCGAATAATAATAAATAGCGCCTGTATTACAGCAATAGCCAGCATAAACGGGGCCAGCAACCATCTGATAATACCTTTACCACGCAGACCAGTAACCGTGATCGTCAACAGCGAATAATCATTGTCAGGCACGATACGCGATTCCAGTCCTGATTTTGTCCCCAGCCAAAATACCGCCACTCCCTGATCACGCAGATAATCAGCGACCGCCAACGCCGGGTAGACATGGCCTCCGGTGCCACCAGCCATTATCAATATTGATTTATGCTGCGGCATAACTGGTCACCGCTTCCGGTATTTGTCTGTGATTGGAAGTATGATTTTCAAATTCTATACGGACCAGAATAGCCAGTAATATACAGCTACATACCATGCTGTTACCGCCATAACTCACCAGTGGCAAGGTCAGTCCCTTGGTTGGAAACAGCCCCATATTGACGCCGATATTAACAAACGCCTGAATGCCGATAAGCAAACCAATACCATATGCCATATATGCTGCAAATTGTTTGCCCGCTTGTTCTGCAATATGCGCAATGATAAATGAGCGCCAGATGATAAAAAAGAATAAAACTATCACCAGCACACTACCAACCAAGCCAAGCTCTTCAGCGAGCACTGCAAAGATAAAATCCGTATGCGCCTCTGGCAGGTAAAATAGTTTTTGCACACTGCCACCGAGTCCGACCCCAAACCAATCACCGCGGCCAAAAGCGATCAGTGCCTGTGTTAACTGAAACCCGCTATTAAATGGATCCTGCCAGGGGTCAATAAAACTGGTAAGCCGTTGCAGTCGATAGGGAGAAATAATTGCCAGACAAGCCAGTGTCATAATCGCCGTAAACAGCCACACAAAAAACCGCCCCAAAGGTACACCGCCCATAAATAACATGCCCAGGGCCGTTGCGAATAAAACCACGGCCGCACCATAGTCGGGTTGCAGCAATAATAACGCGGCCAGCAAAATAACAATTGCGACCGGCCGAATGAATCCAGCGAAGCTGTTCCTGACCTTTTCACTATGACGAACCAGATAAGCGGCAAGATAAGTGATGATAAATATCTTCGCCAACTCTGAGCCCTGCAAACTTATTCCGCCAAAGCTTATCCAGCGCATACTACCGTTCACTTCACGGCCTATACCCGGCACGATCACCAGTATCAGCAAAAAGATACCAAGCAGTAATAAATACGTACTTAGTCGTTGCCACACAAGCAATGGTATGTTGAGAACAACATATCCCAGCCCCAGCCCCAATACCACCGCAATGACTTGCCGCCAGAAATAATACAAGGGATCTGCATACATCCGATCAGCAATAGTAATGGATGAAGAGGCGACGAAGACTAATCCAAGCAATATTAAAAACAATACAACACTGATCAACCAGAAATCGTAATGCCCCATTACCCTGTTTATTTGGGATGCCTGTGGAGCAAGAGTCTTTTGTTGCCAGGACATTATCTATGCCCCTTCTCCAGACTTGACACAGCCTGACTAAATGCCTCTCCACGCGCCTGGTAGTCGGCGAACATGTCAAAACTTGCGCAAGCAGGAGATAACAAAACAGATCCCCCCTCGCCAACAAGCTCGGCAGCTAAATGCACAGCGGCGTCAATGCTTATCGCCGAATAAATCCGGCATGTTCCCTCAAGTGCCGCAGCCAGCACATTTGCATCACGCCCGATCAGGATGACTGCCCGGACATGCTCTCTTACCGTCTCGGCCAACTGACTGAAGTCGGCATCCTTAGCCACACCACCGGCAATCAGAATCAAATCACCAGCCGCAGCAAGCCCGTTTATAGCTGCACGACTGGCGCCAACATTCGTGCCCTTGGAATCGTTGTACCAGTCGACACCATCTATCCTGGCAAGCCACTGACAGCGATGCGGCAAACCGGCAAACTCTTTGAGCGAATCCAGCATTGCCGGCATAGGCAAATCGATAGCCATTCCCAGAGCCAGCACCGCAAGGGCATTGGATAAATTGTGATCGCCGCGTATCTGTAGCGCTGATATGGGTAATAACAATTCTGTTCCATACGCAAGCAACCGTTCACCGTCTACTGTACGGATACCAAACATCCCTGTAGAGGGTTCACGCAAACTATAGGTTATGGATTTTCTATCGCGATTTTCTACACTGGCTGCGAATTTGTCGTCCAGGTTAATGACCATCACACCATCTCCAGCATAGACTTTTTTCTTAACCTGCGCGTAACTGTTGATATCCTGGTAACGGTCCATGTGATCCTCTGTCACATTTAACATTACAGCCACAACACTGTTTAGAGAATAAATGCTCTCCAGTTGAAAACTGGACAATTCCAGCACATAGAAATCCGGCGCATCAGTCGAAAAAAGATCCAGTGCCGGCGTGCCTATATTTCCGCCTAAACCAGATCGCTTGCCACTACGCAATATCATTTCATGTAACATACTTGCTACTGTGCTCTTACCATTGGAACCTGTAATTGCAATAATCGGCGCACTGGCCTGTAGGCAGAATAATTCTATGTCGCCAATAACAGCGGCTCCATTAGCTGCTGCTGCCGTAATAGCAGGTTCCGTCAGAGCAACACCTGGACTAATTATAATTTGCCGGGCTGTAGATAAAATACCTTCGTGCAGAGAACCTAAATAACAGGGCACGTCAGCATAGTTTTGCCGTAATGTATCCAGTTCAGGTGGTTCACTGCGGCTATCAATCACAACAAATGACCGGCCCTGGCCGGATAAATACCTGACACAGGACATCCCGGTCTTGCCCAGACCAACAATGACTGTATCAAACTGTTCGCCTGTTTTTGTCATATCTTCAATATTTGAGCAGACACCATTCATCGTTATAAATATCAGCGGATCTTTAGACTGGCCAGACCAATCAGGACCAGGATGACGGTTATGATCCAGAAGCGGACTATC
Source organism: Pseudomonadota bacterium (assembly GCA_022562175.1). GTDB lineage: Bacteria > Pseudomonadota > Gammaproteobacteria > Eutrophobiales > Eutrophobiaceae > B75T3L11. Next base: position 15,065 of record JADFPU010000035.1, read on the forward strand.
ACCCTCGGTTCGGGCCAGCCTTTTAATTCGTAATGGTGGTGCAGGGGTGCCATATGAAAGATGCGCCGGCCGGTAAGCTTGAATGAAGCTACCTGCAAGATGACCGACACGGTTTCCATAACAAACACACCTCCCATAATGAACAAGACCAGTTCCTGCCTGACCACGACAGCGATCACACCCAGCGCGGCACCCAATGCCAGCGCGCCGATATCGCCCATAAACACCTGTGCGGGATAAGTGTTGAACCACAGGAAACCAAGTCCGGAACCCACTATCGTGCTGGCAAAAACAGAGACTTCACCTACGCCCGGGATATAAGGGATACCAAGATAAGCAGCAAACTTTATATGTCCTGTGACATAAGCAAAGATTGCCAGCGCACCGGCGACCATGACCGTAGGCATGATAGCCAATCCATCCAGGCCATCTGTTAGATTGACAGAATTACTTGAACCAACGATGACAAAGTAAGCCAATATGATAAACACCCAACCAAGTTGTATATTGACTGACTTCATGAAAGGGATAATAAGTTGGGTCTCGGCAGGGCTTTCAGCCATCACAAAAAGGCAGCATGCCGCCAGCAAACCAACTATGGATTGCCAGAAATATTTCCACCTGGGCGGCAGGCCGACCGGATCTTGCCGTACAACTTTTCTGTAATCATCGACCCAGCCAATAACGCCGAATGCCAATGTCACAAGAAATACCACCCAGACAAAGCGATTATCGAGCCTGGCCCAGCACAATGTGCTAAAGGTAATGGAGATCAGTATCAATAAACCACCCATGGTCGGTGTCCCGGCCTTTACCAAATGCGTCTCCGGACCATCGTCGCGCACCGTTTGTCTAATCTGGTACTTACTCAATGAACGGATCAACATAGGCCCGATCATCAGTGCAATAAATAACGATGTCAGCGCCCCTAAAATCGCGCGCATGGTAATGTACTGAAAGACATTAAAGCCACTATAAAACTGGGCCAGATATTCAGTCAGCCATAACAACATATCAGTCCTCCTCCTGTAAGGCACAGACAACACGTTCCATGGCCATGGCTCGTGAACCTTTAACCAGCAAGGTGACGTCCTTTGCAAGATCTTCCTGCAAAGACTTGAGCAATTCATCCACACTGGAAAAATGTTCCGCTCCTGCACCAAAACCTTTGACAGTATGTTTACTGAGTTGGCCGAGGGCATAGAGCCGTTCAACACCACTGTCTCTGGCTGCTTCACCGGCACGTAAATGCAATGCTTCAGCGGAGTCACCCAATTCGCCCATATCACCAAATACTAACCAGCGTCTGCCTGAATTATTAGCAAGGACTTTCAAAGCCTCGTTCAGAGAGGAGGGATTAGCGTTGTAGGTATCATCATAAATACACACGCCCTTTATGCCTTTTTTTACCTGCAACCGTCCTCTGATCGCGTGCATTTTTCCCAGGCCGGCCTTAATCAAATCAAGTGGCACCTCTACAGCGAGACTGCATGCGCTTGCAGCAAGCGCATTCATGACATTATGTATACCCGGTAACGGCAAGCTGATGTCAATCTCTCCCGCTGAACTGTGAAGTGTGAAACTGCTCTGTCCTGCATCTTTCTCAAACTGGACATTTACAGCACGAACATCGGCATCATGACACAAGCCAAAACTGAGCTGCTTGCGTGTAACGGCCTTGCTTTTCCATAAATCCACATACTCATCATCAGCATTAACAATGGCAATACCATTATCTTTCAGACCAGCAAAAATCTCGGCCTTGGCATGTGCCACACCTGCAATGGAACCAAAACCTTCTAAATGCGCGGCAGCACATTGGGTAATTAACGCCACCGTTGGTCTTGCCATCTGACTCAAGACTTCAATCTCGCCCGCATGGTTTGCACCCATCTCAACCACGGCAAATCTATGTTGGTCAGCCAGTCCAAACAAGGTCAATGGAACGCCTATATCGTTATTCAGATTTTCCTGTGTCGATAACACCGGCGCTTGTTGCGCAAGGATAGAAATCAGCATCTCCTTAACTGTTGTCTTACCATTGCTGCCGGTCACAGCTATCAACGGAATATCAAAACAACTGCGCCAATAACCGGCAAGTTCTCCCATCGCCTTGCGCGTATTGCTGACTTGTAACAAAGGCCATGATTGCTGCCCGAATTCCATCTCAGCCATCACAGCAGACGCGCCGTTCTGCCTGGCCTGCTGAATAAAATCATGGCCATCAAAACGATCCC
>JADFPU010000211.1 GCA_022562175.1 Pseudomonadota bacterium
GGAATTCGATCTTGCCTCGATTCTGCTGCAGACCGATGAACCCGATGTCGCGCTGGTTTTCGGAGTCGTCGACGAAATCGACGATGATGCGGCCGTCCAGCTTGACGACAATCTGGTTGCCTTCGACGCGGACGCGGAACGTGTGCCATTCACCTTCGCTGCTGCCTGATTCGTCGAGGGCAACCTGCTTGCGGCCAGGCAGGAGCTGGAAAAACTGTGTCTGCTGGTTGATAAGCCTGAAATTGATGTACAGGATGTCATGCAAGCCGTCTCTGACAGTGCCCGGTTTGATGTGTTTTCCCTCATCGAGTGTACCTTCACGGGCAACACAGAGCGAACCCTGAGAATGCTGCGGGGGCTTAAAAGCGAAGGTATAGAGCCGCTCATTGTGTTCGGCGCATTGATGTGGGAATTACGACAAGTATGTTCCATGGCCCACGAAATTAGTGCCGGCACAGCAAAAGAAAAAGTCTTTGCTGCCTTTAGAGTCTGGCCACAACGCAAACCAGCGATCAATGCTATATTGAACCGCTTGAATACAGCCCAGCTGCATTCATTACTGCACACCGCCAATACTATCGACAAGGCCTTGAAAGGCGCTATTCGCAGCAATTCCTGGGAACTGCTGGAAAATTTCATGTTCCGAATAGGCGGTATCAAGCTACAATCAATTGATGGGGTCAGTAGTCAGGGGCCAGGATTTTGAGTTCAGTAAGGGCGCATAATTTCCTCGCCACTGTAGCCTAAGCTACCAGTTAAGAAATAATGTGATGGATATAAAAAACTATATATTAGAGACCGGCCAGCGTGCACGAGCCGCTGCACGGATCATGGCCATCGCCAATTCGGGTTCGAAAAACCAGGCATTGGAAGCTATTGCTGCAAGTATCCTTGAACAGGAACAGCAGTTGATACAAGTCAATAACAAGGATCTTGAAGCCGCCCGGCAGAACGGTCTTGATTCAGCACTGATGGATAGACTGGCATTGACCCCTGACCGGATCAAGGCGATGACGGATGGTCTGCTTCAGGTCTCCGCCCTGGCCGATCCAATCGGTGAAATAACCAATATGAATTACCGGCCAACCGGTATACAGGTTGGCAGAATGCGCGTGCCTCTGGGTGTCATCGGCATTATCTATGAATCAAGGCCGAACGTCACGGCTGATGCAGCGGGGTTATGCATCAAGTCAGGAAACGCGACTATCCTGCGCGGCGGCTCTGAGGCCATTCACTCTAATCAGGCTATCGCAGACTGTATCCGTACAGGTTTGAAATCCGCGGATCTGCCCGAGGATGCTGTGCAGATTATTAATACGATAGACAGGGCTGCTGTGGGTGAACTCTTGCGTATGCCCGCGTATGTCGATGTGATCATCCCCAGAGGTGGCAAAGGCCTGATAGAACGTGTGAGTGCGGAGGCAATGATGCCGGTCATTAAGCACCTGGACGGCATTTGTCACGTCTATATCGATGACCGGGCAGATCTCAATAAAGCGATCGATGTCGCCTATAACGCCAAGACCCAGCGTTATGGTACCTGCAACACCATGGAGTGCCTGCTGGTGGCCGAGGCCGTTGCTGAGCCCGTGTTAACCAGGCTCGGAGCAATGTATGAGGAAGCCGGTGTTGAGATCCGTGCCTGTGAGAAAAGCCGCAAGCTGCTGCCAAACAGCAAGATTGCCACAGAGGAAGATTATGCAACCGAATACCTTGCACCTGTTTTATCCCTGAAAATCGTTACTGGTCTGGACGAAGCTATTGACCATATTGAGCATTATGGCTCACACCATACCGACAGCATTATCACCGAAGACTTGAGTCGTGCGCGACGCTTTCTCAGTGAAGTTGACTCCAGCTCTGTGATGGTCAATGCCTCGACACGCTTCGCCGATGGCTTCGAGTATGGACTCGGAGCGGAAATCGGCATCAGCACGGATAAATTCCATGCTCGTGGACCTGTCGGACTGGAAGGTCTGACCTCACAAAAATTCATCGTCATTGGCGATGGACATATTCGCAAGTGAAAAGGTTAAAGTGATAAGTATAAAGAGAGAATGTTGTTAATCTTGCAACTTATAACTGCTAACTTGCAACGCTGTTAATGGCGAAGCCTGTAGGCATTCTCGGCGGTACCTTTGACCCTGTACATCATGGCCATCTACGTCTGGCGCTGGAACTGATCCAGCTACTGGATCTGGCAGAGATCCGCTTGATACCGCTGCATACACCGGCACACCGTCACATGCCCGTTGCATCACCGGAACAAAGACTGGCGATGCTTCAACTTGGTATAGACAATGAAACAGGCCTGCTGATTGATGATCGTGAAATAATACGGCAGGGGATATCCTATAGTATCGACACACTGACAACATTGCGCGATGAACTGGATTCACGGCCCTTGTGCCTGATCATGGGCATGGACGCCTTTCAAAAATTAAATGACTGGCGCGAATGGACTTTACTGCTGGATTATGCACATATTATCATTGTTAACAGGCCCGCAAACGAAGCACATATAGAACAACAGGAAATTGCCCAACTCTATTCAGCACATTGTTCACAAGACCCTTACATATTGCAACGATCACCAGCAGGCAGCATCGTTAACATAAATATTCCCATGCTGGATATTTCTGCCACGCGTATACGCCAGTTAATATCAACTGACCAGAACATACATTATCTGCTGCCGGATAGTGTTATCTCATATATACAAAAACAAAATCTATACTGTAATTAGCCTATGACCCCGGAAAAAAATCTGAAAAAAATCATCGATACCCTGCAAGACCTTAAAGCCATGGACATACAGGTTCTCGATGTAACCGATATGACCTCTATTACGGACATCATGATTATCGCCAGCGGCCGATCAAATCGTCAGGTCAAGGCCATGGCAAAACACGTCATTGAGACAGCCAAAGCACTGGATCTGCCGGTGCTGGGAGTCGAAGGTGAGCGGGAAGGAGAATGGGTGCTGGTTGATCTTGGTGATATCGTTGCCCATCTGATGCAACCTGCAACACGAGCCTATTACCAACTGGAAAAACTCTGGTCAGTAGAATACCAACAGTCCACAAGCATGACTTAAACCGTGCGCATCACAATCATTGCCATTGGCAAACGCCTGCCAGACTGGATTAATGCAGGCGTGCAGGAATACAGCAAACGCCTGCAATATAAAATACAGACAAGACTGGTAGAGATCACAGCAGAAAAACGGCACAAGTCATCAACTACGGACAACATAAGAAACAGGGAAGCGGAACGCATCAAGGCTACGATACCTGACAGGAGTTTTTGTATCGCCCTCGATGAGAAAGGCAAACAACTCAACACCAGACGTCTCGCTGACAGACTCGGCGACTGGATAGAAGATAGCCAGGATGTCGCTTTTATTATTGGCGGTGCAGACGGTCTTGATCCATCACTGCTGAGTCAAGCCGACGAAGTGTGGTCGCTGTCAAACTTTACTCTACCCCATGCACTGGTACGGGTTTTTCTTACGGAACAACTCTATCGGGCATTGACAATCTTGCAAGGTCACCCCTATCACAGGGACTCATAACGAATGACTAAAATCTATCTTGCCTCCCGATCATCACGACGCAAGGAATTACTGCAACAACTCAGGATTGAATTTGACATCATCGATGTCAACATCGATGAGACCTGGGACGGGCAGGAACAGGCCGGTGATTATGTCTGCAGACTGGCGCTTGAAAAGGCACGGGCAGGCAGGACAAAAGTGTCACGTCCCTTAGACATTCTGGCCGCTGATACGGAAGTCGTGATCGATGAAACCATCCTGGGTAAACCAAAAGACAGGGCCGATGCCATCAGCATGTTACAAATGTTGTCGGGTCGCACTCATCAGGTCTATTCAGCTGTCGCAAAGGTCAACGAAACAGAGCAAGTCGTCCTCAATATATCAGCAGTCAGTTTCAAACCGTTAAGCATTGAAGAGTGCGAAACCTATTGTGATACCGGTGAACCACTCGGCAAGGCCGGCGCCTATGCCATCCAGGGCAGGGCAGCTGCGTTTATAACCAAACTTGAAGGGAGTTATTCCGGCGTGATGGGCTTGCCATTGGAAGCGGTCAGGGAGTTATTAAAACTTGGTGCTAACGCGCCGGTAAATTATCGCCCAGCCGTCTAACTTAGATTCTTATTTTAGACGTATACGAATTTTCTCATTCCTAAACTCTACAATATCGCCTGCAGAAATCTTTTTTCGTTTTCTGGTTTCTACCTTACCATTTACTAAAACCTGCCCTTCAGCAATTACATGCTTCGCTTCTCCACCGCTAGAGACTATGCCATCTAACTTCAGTATTTTATAGAGCTCAACAGGGTCATTTGAAATTTCAACTTCTTTCATTTACTGACAACTCATTTTCAATGTCATTTGGATGTGTATTAACAGTATAA
>JADFPU010000036.1 GCA_022562175.1 Pseudomonadota bacterium
ATGCAGGCGTTATGTTTCTTTTAATATTTTTAGACCCATATTTTCAACGAAAGGTGTGAAGTCTCTGTCAGAATAGAGTAGTGGAAATTTGTTTTCGATGCAGAAAGTGGCGATTATTACGTCTACAGTCTTTCGAATAGTTATACCTTTTTTTCTCAGGCCGCGATAATTGTCTGCGCATTTCACTACCATATCTAGCCCAAACATCTCGTATTGATCTAACACCGCGAGTGTTGTTCTGGCGCGATTGTAATCTCTGTTACTTCGAAACCCTTGGAGAATTTCCAACAAAATTAAATCCCCCATTACTACTTCGCCATCGTCAAGTTTCATATCAAGTGTGTCAGTATGTACGGTGGCTATTCCATTGAAATAGTCAATCCAGACACTAGAATCTGCCAATATCATCTATCGATTCTCATTTCATCCAAATCACCTTCCCACTTAAGCTGGCCTCTTAATTCTCGTATCTTTTGCTGTTTGCTTCTTTTTACAAGCAATTTAAGCCCTTGTTCTACAGCTTCCCTCTTTGTACTAAATCCGGTAGCCTTTAGGGCATCAGCCATTAATTTGTCATTTATTACAATATTTGTTCTCATGCTGCACCTATGTGTATAAATCAAAATATGATACACACATTAACACGGCATTTGAAACATAACAAATAAGGCGCTCAAGTTTGTTCCGGCACTTCGTGCCTCTACGGGACGCCAAAACCTTTGGCTTTGTCTCCCCTTAGCTTGGCGTTAACGATTAACTCCCCTTATGCCTTGCTGGATTGATCACAATCGGTAGCGTAATTTGTACATGGATTATACAAATTAGCCTATCGGATCAGGGATGAGTCCTATGGGCGACGCGTAAGCGATTGTGGGCAAGCCGGGGAGCCGTAAGGCCAAGGCATTAGGGGTGTCATTCTCTTTGGTTACTTTCTCTTAGACAAGCAAGAGAAAGTAACCCGCCACAAAGGCGGAACTAATATTTAAAAAAATAACAATTTATTTTGAGCAACAGAGAAATTGAATCAACCACTATTACTAATGAGTTTATTTCCTACTGGATTCCGGCCTTCGCCGGAATGACGGAAGGAAAATTACTCAGATACTTCTACTCCCTTCCAAAAAGCCACATAGCCCTTGATATTATTCGCAGCCTCTTTGGCCTCTGGATAATACCAGGCAGCATCCTGGTTGGTTTCGCCGTTCACTTTAATATCGTAATAACTGGCAACGCCTTTCCACGGGCAAGTGGTGTGGGTATCACTGTCCTTGAAAAATTCTTTGTTAATGGTATCGGCCGGGAAATAGATATTCCCCTCGACGGTTTCATATTGATCACTCTCAGCTAATACTGCGCCATGCCATAATGCTTTTGCCATAGGTTAGCCCTCTGACTGTTGTCATTTGTCAGTAGTTAAATATCTAATTGTCACCATAAACCGTCACAACGATGCTGCGACGATGTGACTGCTGCCTGTGTTCCCATAAATATATACCTTGCCATGTTCCCAGCGCACACCGGCCATTCGTCACCGGTATATTCAGACTAGTATCGGTCAGGATGCTGCGTATATGCGCGGACATATCATCCGGACCTTCGGTAGTGTGGCGATACATGGGATCACCATCGACGACAGTTTTACGCATAAAACTTTCCAGATCCAGACGCACTGTCGGATCGGCATTTTCACACAGTATCAATGACGCACTGGTATGCTGAATAAAGACATTACACAGACCTTGCTTAACAGCGGACGCCCTGACAATATTATCGACATCTGCTGTCAGCTCAATGGTGTCACGTCCGTTTGTTGTGACATCCAATGTTTTTTGAATGACCATTAGCCGGACTTCTTATATTGCAGTTGTTTTTCAAGGGCCTGGTAAAAATCCATGACATGGCGGGTGTTGGTACCGAGGTCGCCCTTGCCTGTTCTCGATTGCGAGCGGACGTATACAGACGTTGCATTGTTTGTTTGTGGCGTGAGACGAATCGTTATGTCATCTTTATATTTCCACAATGGTGTGGTGACCAGGGCATGCAAGCTGTGTTCAGTGGTGTCTGTTTCGATAATATCCCATCCCAACGCGCTAACAGTCTGTTGTATGGCCTCATCCAGTTTCTGGATGGCCTCAGTATACGAACGTGGCCTCAATTCAGGAAAAATAGAGTTTTCAGTCGTTTCGGCGATATTGGTTTTGAAATAGACTGCGAGACGCTTCTTGAAACCCGGCGGGTCTAACAAGGGCAGATCATTCTGCACTAATGCGCCGATAAGCAAGCCGACAGGAATTGAAAGAACAACTGTCAGGGAAACGATTATCTTCAAAAGCATCTGTTGTGGCGCTCTATTATAATTTTCATTCTATTTTCAACCAGGTGAATCCTCATCCAGTAGCAGGCGTTCGGTTATTAATGCGTAAAACACACGTTCACTTTTAAACAACCAGCCCAGATGCTCACCGCAACCATTACAGACAGAGAACTGCCATGTATAACCAGCAAACCATGTATATTCATTGGTTGCAGTGCCGCGTGCTGAGCTTCCCGGCGCGGCTTGAAAGCATTCAAAATCAAATGTTATGCCGGCTGGATTAGAGCGGCTATGGCAATGACTGCCATTGATTGAGATACGCTGGCTATCATCTGTAATAATATGTCGGCAGATTCGGCAACGTATCTTTTTGCCCTTATCAGTATCCAGTATTTCTTCCAGTACCTGGGCCGCCTCGTGCAGATCACTCGACGTTGCATCGAACCAGTATAAAGACAATACACTCTGCATTTTTTCAGACCAGCATTCTTATTCCAATAATAGCCAAAAATACCGCAAATACCCGTCGCAGAACTGCCACCGGCAGCACGTGGGCAATGCCTGCCCCAAGCTGCGCAAATACCACACTGGTAACAACGATACCGATCACTGCCGGCCAATAAACATATCCCGTGGCGCCTGTGGGAAGCTGCTGATGCCCCCAGCCAGTCCAAACCATGACTAATGCACCGGCAAATGATATGGGCAGCCCACAGGCTGAAGAGGTGGCGACAGCATTACGGATATTGATGTTACACCATAATAGGAAAGGCACCATTAAGCTGCCTCCACCAATACCCAGCAGTGTTGACAAGCCGCCAATACCGCTACCGGTGAATATCAGCCCGCTTTGATCTGGTAAATTTCGATGCGGGGAAGGCTTGATCTCCACCCCTATCTGCAATGCAGCGAGACATAAAAACAAGCCGAATGCCGTTTTCAGGACATCACTCGGCAGATGGTTGGCAATTACCGCCCCAAGCACACTGCCGACTAATATTCCGGGTGCCAGTGACACTACTTTTGACCACAGCACTGCGCCATTTTGATGGTGAGCATAGGTTGATGATATTGCAGTGAAAACTATCGTTGCCAGTGATGTCGCAACAGACAGATGCATGAGGTGATCTACCGGGAATCCCTGTCTGCCAAACAAATAGAACAAGCTCGGTACAATAATGATGCCGCCACCGACGCCTAATAAACCTGCGAGAATACCTGCGAATGCCCCCAGCAGTAAATAAAGTAAAACAATAGCGATATCAATCCCGGCGAACATCACGGCCTGTCTGCTACATTAGTCGTTGAAAGTCATTTATTATTACACATACACTGCACTTCTATACTTTTTTGATGTCATATGAAAGATATTTTGACGAACAATACCGCATTCATAATATGCCCCTCCGTCAATACAAATCTTGTTTTACCAGTCTGAAAATGTTCAATCTGTTAAAAAAAGTACTAAGTTACGCAGTCTTTGTTACTTTAATCGCTAACAGCATGCTGCTGATAAAGCCAGCGACGGCAGCGACACTTGAGCAACAACGCAAGCAATTCCTTGAGGCAAAAAAAGTCCTGCGTGCGAAAAAGTTCAAGACCTTTAAAAAACTCACCGAACGTTTAAAAGATTACCCGCTGTATGCCTATTTGCTGCACGATTATATGAGCCCGCGCCTATGGCAGATCAAGGACAAGCAAATCATCAGTTTCCTGAAACACTATGCTGATTTACCTATAGCCAATGACCTGCGTCGCGCCTGGTTAAAATATCTTGCCAAACGTGGCCGCTGGCAGACTTATCTTGATAACTATACACAGCAGGCAGATGTAACCCTGCAATGCTACCAGTTGCTGGCACGCATCAAGACAAACAATTCCGCGTATCTGCTGGAGGATACACGTAGCCTGTGGCTATCCGGGAATTCGCAACCGCCACAATGTGATCAGGCATTTAAACGGCTTTATAAAAGTGAATTGATGAACGACCAACTGATATGGCAAAGGATCCGGCTGGCGATGGCAAACAGCAAAACCAGCCTGGCCAAATATTTGAGTAAACGGCTCAATAAAAAAGATAGAAAGTGGGTGTCACGCTGGATTGCCGTGCATCATAACCCGGCGAAATGGACGCATAAACCTCACTACAAGGATATCCCTGTTGCCAGAGAAATCCTGATCCACGGCATTAACAGGCTGGCACGCAGTAATATTAATAAAGCCATCAGCCGCTGGGACAAACTGCAATCAGTTTATAGCTTTATTCCTGGAGAAATCGCCGCTGTTGATCGCAACCTGGCAATAAAGGCCGCCAAGGCTAAACACAAAAGTGCCAGGCAATTGTTGCAGCAAATCAGCAGTACCCACATTGATGATGAAATATTTCACTGGCGCTTGTTCACGGCACTAAATGAATATGACTGGCAAGGAATACTCGATTTAACATCCGCACAGCCACCTCAGACCCACATACGACCACGCTGGCTCTACTGGCGTGCCCGTGCATTACAGGAAACGAACAATATAAACGCGGCAAATGAAATATTCAGGACTATCGCTGATGAACGTGATTACTATGGTTTCCTGGCAGCAGATCAGCTTGGCACGGCCTACAAAATGAACCACCATCCACTGCCTGAAGACCTGGATGAGTGGCAAAGTATTTCAAACAAGCCTGCCATAGTTCGAGCCCGTGAGCTGCATCATCTGGGCATGGTCTATGCTGCACGGCGCGAATGGCATCATGCATTTAATGATATGAGCAGTTATCAGATGCAAATCGCAGCGGCCATTGCTGCCAACTGGGGCTGGCATGACCGCACCATCCTGACACTGGGTAAGGCCAAAGCATATGATGATCTGATTCTGCGTTTCCCGTTACCCTATGAAAAAATTATCCGGAAAAATGCAACTAAAAGACAACTTGATTTGAGTTGGGTCTATGCACTGGTCAGGGCCGAGAGTATATTTATGGAAGATGCCCGCTCCCCGGCAGGGGCACTGGGACTAATGCAGGTCATGCCCGCCACCGGCAAAGAAACAGCAAAGCGTCTGGGCTGGAAAAAATTCAGGAAAAACTATTTACTGCAATCCGGTAAAAATGTCCCTATCGGCACCCGCTATCTAAAACAAATGTATGACCGGTTTAATCATAATATAATACTTGCAACAGCCGCCTATAATGCTGGACCGCACAGCGTCAATAAGTGGCTGCCTGAAACAGACTGTATGGAACCGGATATATGGATCGAAAAAATCCCATTTGATGAAACCAGAAAATATGTACGCCGTATCCTTTTTTTCGCCAGCATCTATGACTGGCGCATGCAACAGCAGATTACAGGCATTCAACAACGCATGGCCGCGATTCAACCCAAAAAAGCCAGACTGGCCACCAGACTCAACTGTGCAAGGCCAATAGTTTCCATGCAATAACACGGGCGATAAAATGATAATTAAAAAAATATGTATACTGGGTGGCAGCGGCTTCGTTGGCCACACTCTTGCCAATCGACTAACGCGAGACGGCTACCAACTACGCGTTTTGTGCAGAAACCGTGAAGCACATAAGGATAACCTCATCCTGTTACCCGATCTGGAACTGGTTGAAGCCAATGTGCACGACCCGCTACAACTGAAGCAACAGTTCGCCGGTTGTGATGCAGTCATTAATCTGATTGGCATCCTTAACGAAACAGGCCGTTCCGGTACGGGATTCCATTCGGTGCATGTTGCACTGACCGAAAAAGTAATCGAAGCCTGCCGGGCCAACGGCATCCAGCGGCTATTACACATGAGTGCACTGAATGCCGACGCCATTAACGGCCCCAGCCATTATCTCCGCAGTAAGGGCATGGCGGAGGATAAAGTACATGCTGCGGGTGATATACATGTCACCAGCTTCAGACCATCGGTGATCTTCGGCGCTAACGACAGCTTTTTTAATCGCTTTGCCAGCTTGTTAAAACTGACGCCTGTGATATTCCCGCTGGCCTGCTCACAGGCCCGCTTCGCGCCGGTTTTTGTAGAGGATGTTGCAGAGGCCATCGCCCGAACATTAAAAGATCCAGACAGCTATGGACAGCGCTATGAGCTGTGCGGACCACATAGCTATAGCCTGCAGGAACTGGTTGAATACACGGGTAAATGCGCCGGCACAAAACGTAAAATCATCGCCCTGCCAGATATAATCTCTCGCTTACAAGCCACGCTTTTTGACCTCATGGGCTTTGTCTTTAATATGCTTAATATGGAAAAACCATTTTCCACAGACAATTATCTGTCAACAAAAGTCGATAGCGTGTGTCAGCAGAATAGTCTCATTCAATTAGGCATCGAGCCCATGGCGCTGGAATGTATCGTGCCGCAATATCTTTCGAAACGGACCCGGCGTGAGCAAAACAACCATTTTAGAGTGTAATCACGACGCAGCATCGAATCGTATTGCAGCCATGTTCAGGCAATGAACTGGTAAAGGAACCATGCAACACCATGAGTAACACGGACCAGGCCGCCAACGATGTTACATCTGTTCCCCTGCAGCGCTGGTTAAGACGTATAGTGTCCGTCGAGCCGGGAGAAATCCTGGGTGTCTTCTGGGCATTTAGCTATTTTTTTTCCCTGCTGTGTAGCTATTACATTGTCCGGCCGATACGTGATGAAATGGGCATCGCCGGTGGTGTAGAAAACCTGCAATGGCTTTTTACCGGCACCTTTCTGGCAATGCTCGCAATCATCCCCCTGTTTGGCTGGATCTCTTCTCGATACCCAAGACAAAAATTTTTACCTTATGTCTATCTGTTCTTCATCATCAACCTGTTGCTGTTCTTTATGCTGTTCCAATCAGACATCACCCACGCTTATATCGCTCGTACCTTTTTTATCTGGGTCAGTGTCTTCAATTTGTTCGTGGTCTCAGTATTCTGGAGTTTCATGGCGGACATCTTCTCCAACAAGCAGGCAATGCGATTGTTCGGCTTTATCGCTGCCGGAGGAAGCAGCGGCGCGCTGTTCGGTCCGCTCCTTACCACAAGCCTGGTTGGCAGTCTAGGCACCGATAACTTGCTTGTACTTTCAGCATTGTTCCTGTGCTGGGCACTGTTATGCATCAAACAGCTTGATCGCTGGCAAGCTACACAATCGGGCAATGATCACGAAACTGCTTCTGCAAGAAAACCTGACACGACTGCCAATACGGATAAATTGCCTATGGGCGGAGGTATTTTTGAGGGAGTACGTCTGGTATTCAATTCCCCCTACCTGCTGGGAATATGTATAGTGATATTGTTTTATACAACGCTCTCCACTTTTCTTTATTTCCAACAGGCACAGATTATCCGCGATAATTTCTCTGATCCCGCAACGCGTACGTCAATATTTGCCGGCATGGACCTGGCAGTGAATATGCTGACTCTGCTTTTCCAAATATTTGTCACCGGTCGCATTGTCAGAATATTTGGTATCGCCATGACATTGGCAATCATTCCCGTGCTGTTATGTTTTGGTTTCCTGTCCATATGGTATGCACCGTTATTGTTTACCATCGTTGGGGTGCAGGTGATCCGGCGCGCCGGCAATTACGCTATTATGAAGCCAGTACGTGAAATGCTTTATGTGGTGCTTGGCAAGCAGGAAAAATACAAGGCGAAAAACTTTATCGACACCAGCGTCTACCGTGGCGGCGATGCCATCAGTGCCTGGGCCTATACCGGACTGCGTGAGGGACTGGATCTTGGTCTTTCAGGCATTGCTCTAATTGCCGTACCGCTCTCTGCAATCTGGGCCTGGGTTGCGTTTAAATTAGGTAAACAGCAACAACAAAAAGCCTTACAAATGTCTGATAGAACTCCCGGACTGGAGCATGGCCATGTATAAAAAGGCACCAACACTTTCAAGAAGGGCGTTGATGAAGGCCATTTGTGCAACTGCCGCAGCGTTACATATCGCACCACAGGAATTATTCGCCGCCGGCCGTAACAAGATCACACGGGCCATTCCGGCAACCGGCGAAACACTTGCCGTCATGGGCCTCGGCACATCTCGCACCTTTGATATCGACATCGATGAACTTGGACAGTCGCAACTTTATGAGGTTATGCAGGCGTTTTTCGACAACGGCGGTCAGTTAATCGACTCTTCGCCCATGTATGGTAATGCAGAAACCATTATCGGAGAACTGCTGGGTACAGCAAAAAATAGTGGCGGCCTGTTTTCCGCGACCAAGGTCTGGAGCTACGGCAAGGCAGCCGGCATTGAGCAGATGCAACGTTCCATGGATCGTATGGGCGTACAAGTCATGGACTTGATGCAGATCCATAACCTGCGCGACTGGCAGGTCCACATCAAGACCTTGCGGGACTGGAAAGAACAGGGAAAGATACGTTATACCGGGATCACTACTTCGCATGGTCGCTATCACGGTGAACTGGAAAAGATCCTGAAGACTGTGCCGCTTGATTTTGTGCAACTCAGTTATAATATCGATAACCGGATCGCTGAAGAGCGTCTGCTGCCTATTGCTGAAGATAAAGGCATTGCAACACTGATCAATCGTCCGTTCCAGCGCGGCAGCCTGTTCAGACTTGTGAAGGGCAAACCCTTGCCGGACTGGACTGCGGAATTTGATTGCGCGAGCTGGGGACAATACTTCCTGAAATTTGTTGCTTCGCATCCGACTGTAACCTGTATTATCCCGGCAACAACGAAAATCAAACATCTACTGGATAATATGGCAGCAGGCTTTGGCAGATTGCCTGATGCAAAGATGCGGCAACGGATGATCCGCCATCTGCAGTCTCTCTAGGATAGCTGTTATGACAAACAGCTCTTATTAAAAATAACTGAAATTTATGAAGATCTATCAAGTCGGCGGTGCGGTTCGCGATAAGCTACTGGGCCTGCCGGTAAAAGACCGTGACTGGCTAGTGGTTGGCAGTAGCCCGGAGGAAATGCAAGCGCTCGGCTTTACACCGGTCGGCCAGGATTTCCCTGTGTTTCTGCACCCCGAAACCCATGAAGAATATGCCCTTGCCAGGACAGAGCGTAAAATCGCGCCTGGCTATACGGGTTTCAGTTTTCATACCTCTGCCGATGTATCGCTGGAAGATGATTTGCGTCGACGCGATCTGACCATTAACGCGATGGCCGAAGATGAGCACGGTAATCTCATTGACCCCTTTGCAGGCAAACAGGATCTGGAAAACGGTATCCTGCGACATGTCTCACCTGCCTTTGTGGAAGATCCCTTAAGAGTGCTTCGGGTCGCACGCTTTGCAGCACGCTTTGATTTCAAACTCACAGAACAGACCTTGACGCTTATGCAGGAAATCAGTCAATCCGGGGAACTGGATACATTGGTGGCGGAACGGGTTTGGGCGGAACTGGAGAAGGCGCTTGCTGAGCAATACCCGGTACGTTTTTTTGAGGTGCTGCAAAGCTGTGCTGCGCTGGAAAACATTTTCCCTGAGATAGACAAGCTATTCGGTATCCCGCAACCGGAGCAATACCATCCGGAAATTGATAGTGGTGTACATACCATGATGGTTCTGCAACTTGCCTGTACTCTGACCGATGAAACCATCATCCGCTTTGCTGCGCTGGTGCATGATGTTGGCAAAGGTTTAACCCCGAAAGCACAATGGCCCAGCCACCGTGGACATGAAGAGAGAAGCGTAGAAATGATCCATAAGATGTGTGATCGCTACCGCATACCAAATAAATATCGGCAGCTGGCTGTCATTGTTGCCCGCTATCATCTCGATTGTCACCGCATCGGTGAAATGCATCCGCACACCATCCTGAAAAAGCTTGAGGCAATTGATGCATTGCGCAGACCAGAACGCTTCGAACAATTCCTGATCGCCTGTGAAGCGGACGCCCGTGGTCGTAAGGGCATGGAAAATAATGCTTATCCACAAGCGAAATTTTTCCGCAAGGCCTACGAAGCTGCAAAGGGGGTCGATACACAAGACCTTGTTGATAAGGGTGTTGAAGGCCATTCCATGGCAGAAGAAATTCGGCAATTACGTATTGCGGCAATCAGAAAAATTAAAACCTGAAGACCCGCTGATCACATGAAGTTCACGCAATATGGATATATCACCGTTTTTGCGTCTTTCGCACCACAGGATACGTCTATTTCCCGTCACTAAAGTGGCATGCATGACATATCAGTGTTTACCTGAATGCACTTCCCCCTGCTGTAGTTTTCCTAAAGATTCTCTTGCCAATACCGATATCAGTGTAAACGCTCCTGGGTTCCAGATTACAAGAGCAATCCATATATTCACTGCAAATTACTTCTCAATGGGATATTTAATATGACACATTCGGTCGTTCCGGATATTGAAGCCAGGCTTAACCTGGAAGAAGACAACAGCAAGGAAGAAATGCAGAACCTGCTGGGTAAAACAGATTTTTTCAGTAACCTGACCGCGGAGGAAATCGAAATTGTCGCCCCGAGGATAAATGTATACATGGCAAAAAAAGGAATAAAGATATTCAAACAAAACGAGAGAAATACCTGGTTATGTATTCTAACGGCAGGCAAATTACTTGTTATTAAACATGATGGTCCGGGGAAAGACCAGGATATTGCTGTCATTACCCCCGGTAAATGTATCGGTGAAATGAGCCTCATCGATGGAGAACCCCTGTCAGCGACTGTCATTGCAGCAGAAGACTGTAAAATTCTTTTAATTAGCAGTGAAAGTTTTAAAAAAATTATCAAAGACCACCCTGAGCTGGGAAACAAGTTGCTTTGTAAAATTGCATTGATGCTAACCTCACGTCTTCGGAACACTACTACTCTATTGGCCAGACAACTCAGCTAACCGGCTTGGTCGGGCATAAACCAAGCAACCGATCAGGCACGATACGGGTTTCCTTATACAAATAAAATAATCAATACGACTCCCAGCAAGACCCTGTAAATAACATACGGCAACATGCCGGTACGTTCCAGAAATTTCAGAAAGTAATGTATGGCCAGCCAGGCACTGATGGCTGATACAACTAGCACAATCATAACGTCGGACAGATCAACAGAAACGCCGTGCATAAACATTTTTAATGCTTCGTATCCACCTGCCAGCAAGATAGTCGGGATCGCCATTAAGAAGGAAAAGCGTGCCGCACTTTTTCTATCCAGACCAAGCATCAATCCCGCCGTCATGGTAATGCCCGAGCGGGATGTGCCGGGAATGATGGCGAGCACCTGCGCAACACCTATGATCAACGCATCGCGCAATTCTATTTGCCCGACATCACGAATACGTTTTGCATTGATATCTGCCCACCAGAGCAGCAAACCAAACACAATGGATGCAAGCGCTATAACAAAGGGACTGCGAAAGTAAGTTGCTGCGATATCGTGAAACAAATAACCCGCTAGCGCGATCGGCACGGTAGCGATGAGCAGATACCAGAACAAACGGCTGTCGTGTGAACGCGTCCGTTGGGTCAGACTCTTTATCCCGGCCGAACTTATTCGTTCAACATCCTTGCGAAAATACCCCACCACGGCAATCAAACTGCCCACATGAGCTGCCACGTCATAGATCAGCCCCTGATCCTGCCAGCCCATGATCTTTGGCAACAGGATAAGATGTGCCGAGCTGGAGATGGGAAGAAACTCGGTAAGACCCTGGATGATGCCTAAAATGACAAGTTGAATGGTGTCCATGTTTTGTTCACTTTTATTATAAGCGGTTACGGTGATCCGCCATCTGGAAACCCATTAATTTTTCCTGAATATTCCTGCCAAGTGCAATCACCTTGAAACGTTCGCCCATCTCACCGGGCAGGATCAGTAGCTTCGCCTGTCTGCCAGCTTGCAGGAGTTTTTTATCATCAGCGGCAGATAAACTGACAAACTCATCCAGACCACAGGATAAAAGAAAATGTGCCTGCGTGGTAAAACCTTTTACATCAAGTTCCGCGGTCACGGCTGCCTGGGCCACAGCAGTAAAATCGACTGAGGCCGTTATATCTTGCAGACCGATATAGCTAAAGGGATCGGTATGGACATGATGTCGATAATGACATAACAAAGTACCGTCCGATCTTTGCGGGTGGTAATACTCATGGCCGGAATAACCATAGTCGACAAAAATCATAACACCTTGCTCTAATATATCCGCTAATGAAGCAATCCAGGCGGCAACGCCGGTATTTATTTCCGTGCAATAACCATCTGACCAGCAAACGTTCAACTGCTTGAGCATAACGTCGATATGATCTGCCAGATTGCTATCAGCCAGTTTCCGATCCCAGCAAAAGGCACCATCGCGCCAACCGACCTGCAGTTCATACAAGGTATCGTCTATCATCACAACACGTTCAACCGGTAATGCATCCAATACCTCATTGGCCAGGATCACACCCTTGAAGGATTTGTCTGGCAATGACTCCAACCATTCAACTCGGTTGAGTAATTCGGGGATCTTTGCCGTTAACAACTGCTGTTGCCGTTGCCGCAGATCGGCACTGGTCTCCAGGATAAAATATTTCTCCGGCAGGCAGTTCCTGCGCCCAAGTTCCGCTAACACGTCGCCGGCCATGGTTCCGGTTCCAGCACCGAGCTCCATGATTGAGCTGCCCCCGAGCAAATGCATGATCTGTTCACATTGTCTGGCCAGACAAAATGAGAACAGAGAAGATATTTCCGGTGCGGTGATAAAGTCGCCGTCTGCGCCAATTTTCCTTGCACCAGCGCTGTAATAACCCAGCCCAGGTTCATACAGGGCCATTTCCATAAAACACCTGAAGCTGATGAGGCCATCACCTGCATCAAGTTTGGCACGTATCTTATCCGTCAATTGCAGGCTATGAGCACGTGCCGCTTCATCCGGCGCGGGTAAATTTGCTATCAGTGCAGAGGATTTATTTTCAGCTACAGGTGGGCTCATGACAATGTTGATTTATTACTGGTTCGATTTCCACTACGATAACGCTGACATAGTGAACGTACATAATAACAAGCCATGACCAACAAAACAGTTCTAATCACCGGCGCAGCACAGCGCATTGGTGCAGTCATAGTACGCGATCTTCATGCACAGGGAATGGATGTCATCATTCACTACCATAATTCTGCAACACAGGCACAGTCTCTTGCAGAGGAACTCAATGCAGATAGAACCGGTTCAGCCTGTTTTATCCAGGCCGATCTGCTTGATGATAGTGATAGAAACTCACTCATCCGTGACGCCTGTAACTTTAAAAATCGCCTGGATGTCTTAATCAACAATGCCTCGAGTTTCTACCCTACCGCGTTGGAGGACGCCACGATTAAGCAGTGGGATGAGCTCGTCGGTATTAATATGAAGGCGCCGTTTTTTCTTTCACAACAGGCTGCACCTTATCTACGAGCATGTGCAGGTTGTATTGTCAATATTACAGATATACATGCTGTAAGGCCCTTGAAGGGTCATCCCGTTTACAGCGCAGCCAAGGCGGGCATGAAAATGCTGACTCAGGCATTGGCGAAGGAGCTCGGACCGGAAGTGCGTGTCAATGCTGTCTCACCGGGCGCCATTCTTTGGCCGCAGACTATGGATGATGACAGGCGAAAACAGATCCTGAACAGAATCACACTGAAACGTCAGGGTTGCCCGGAAGATGTAGCCAAAGCTGTCCGGTTTTTAATTAATGATGCCGATTATATGACCGGGCAGGTTCTGACCATTGATGGTGGAAGAACCCTGTTTTCATAAATTGTACTGTGGAATCGGCGTCTTGGATCCATAGCACTGCGCAGTGGCGTATATTATGCTATCCGCAAGTGGCAATTTGTACTCAATACCAATACAAGCCGCATCCACAGCCAATCCGTTGTCCAACACCACAACTTCCCCTTGTTCCATATGGGCTATCGCTTCAATTGCCGATCCTTCATCTCTCTGGCGCAAGATGCTCTTGAACACTTCTGCGATGGTGATACTGGGCACCAATAGTTCTTCCAGTGACTCTATCGGTTTGGCAAATGAACCCGCATTTTTATCACCCGCAAAATAGGATAACCATGCCGACGAATCGACAACATTCATACCCTGTCTTTATCTCGCATTACTTTTGTATTAATACCTTTAAGGAACCCCCTCATTTTTTTCATCGGTTTTATCGGAATGAGCTCTATCCGATTTCGGTAGGTAAGAACCTGAATCTTCTGACCTGAAACAATCCCCAATGACTCCCGTACATCTTTGGGAATCACAACTTGGTATTTTGGTGAAACAGTTACAGCAGTCATGCGCATTACTCCATCGATAGGTTATTGGTATTACGATAGTCTTATCGATAAAACCTGTCAAGACACCTAACGTCTGCGATAAATTTCCGAGTGTAACGAGGTCAATTTTATTGCCTTGTTATATGCTGTTTTACTCGTTAATGGACTGTTCAAGAATTTCAGAAACGAATTGATTTAAACTTTTATCTTCTGCTGTTGCTTGTGCTGCAATTTTACTATGCAACTTAGGTGGGATTCTTAAGTTGAATTTACCTGAATATTTTTTGGTTGGATTAATACCCCTCTCTTTGCACACATCCAGAAATACTCTCAATGAGTTTCTAAATTCTTTCCTGAGACTAGTCGGATTTTTACCGTAAAAATCTGCACTTCCATTCAATCCCAAAATTTCACCTCGAAATTGATCAAATTCTGGATCGTAATATATTTTTGCTTTGTAGCCGTCAACATTCATAATATTCATGGTGTCACCTCATAGTACTCTAACCATTTCCGGATACTGGAAATTGCGCCTTTATCTGTATCTGGAGAAGGGTGTGGTCTGTGTGTTGATGGGGACACGATATTTGCGGTCAAGTTGAGTGATTTGATACTCATTGAGCCGTCTCCCCCAGCTTAGCGATTAGCTAAACTGGAAGGTGACAAAACCAACATGGAGAAAGCTCAATGAACTTCTACAATAACATGCATCCATACTACTGTGGTATTGATTTACACGCCAGATCACTTTACGTCTGTATCCTCGATCAGGATGGCAACACTTGTAACCATAAGGAAGTACCAGCAGACCCAGATAAACTACGTAAACTCCTGGAACCTTATATTGGCAATATCGTTGTCGGCGTTGAGTGCATGCACTGTTGGTACTGGGTTGCTGACTTCTGTGACGATTTAAGTATTGATTTTATTCTGGGTCATGCACTGTATATGAAAGCTATTCATGGTGGCAAAGCTAAAAATGACCGTATCGATTCCTTTAAGATTGCTAACCTTATTCGCGGTGGTAATTTCCCACTGGCTTACGTTTACCCAAAACGGATGCGAGCCACCAGAGACTTACTGCGCCGACGCATGAAGATTGTTCGACACGGTGCCGATCTAAAAGCCCATGTTGTTAATACAACAAGCCAGTACAACCTGCCACCCAATAAAGTTAATTTGAAGAACATTATTGCGCGTGAACAACTTAGGTCAGCTTTTTCTGATCTTTCCGTACAGAAAAATATCGATTTAGATATATCACTCCTGGATTGTTATGCAGAACAACTGAGTAAAGTGGAATGGTATATTCAACAACAAGCCAAACAGCATAACCCCATACACTTTCACCTCTTAAAAAGTGTATGGGGCATAGGGCCCATCCTGGCGTTAACCATCATTTACGAAATTGGCAACATAAACCGGTTTGACTCCGTGCAGAAGTTTGCCTCTTATTCCAGGTTAGTTAAATGCAAAGCGGAATCAGCAGGTAAAAGCTATGGCACGCAAGGCAATAAAATTGGCAATGCACATCTGAAATGGGCTTTCTCTGAAGCCGCTGTTTTATATTTGCGTGGCAATAAGAAAGCACAGAACTATTTATTGAAACTGCAAAAACGCATGAGCAAAGCAAAAGCACTTTCTGCATTAGCGCACAAAATAGGCCGCTGTGTTTACTTCATGCTGAAAAATGAGACCGTATTCGATGAAAGCAAGTTTTTAAAGGGTTAGTCACGCAATGGGGTGAGCTAAACGTCTAACTGGACACACGGTTTGAGTGTTTATAAAACACGATGCAATACAACTTGGTCATGAACCACACACATCGGTTTTTACATCATAGAACCTGAGCCAGACGCTTTGATTAGACGCCCCATTGGCGTGCATCAATACAATGAACAAAGTCGTTTACACCTGAACTGAGCCTGATACTAACTGGGTACTCAATTACTGAGTAAACCTGCCTCTTTGAATAGTGCCAGACCAAGGTTAACCGATGAATGTCTCGGCTTTGGCCTCCTGCGTCACTCTATCTCCTGCATCCATGCAGTCGTAGTGGCCTTGGCTTCACTCAATGGAATGAAAATATAAGCCAAGCAGCGGTGAGACCGCAATAAGAGACCCTCGTGTGTGTTTGCTGTAAGCGACTGACTTAACAGCGTCCATGACAGATGAAGTGGTCGACTTTGCTCATTGGCTTATTTTTTAGTTATTAAATTAACTGAAATAAATATCTTAATGCCTATTGACTTGAGAACGGCTCATATGTGTTAGCCCCTGCGAACAATTGAATTGCGGAGAAGTTCTATGCAAAGATTATTAAGACTTTCACCAGACTTTGCAGCCTTAATCGCCAGTGCTTTATGCAGCTCTGTGCCTACTCGAATGACGAATTTACCCGAGAAGGATTTATTAACAAATGATTCAGGCAAAGGAAGTCCTTCTTGCTGATGAATGTCTACCCATTCTTCAACTATGCCACAAAGCTGTTTATAAACTTTAGCCTCATCTTTACCGTGACAACAAGGGCCAATAAAACCAGGAGAAGAACCAACGTAGCATTGGTCTTCTTCTGACCATTCGACTAATTTTATATATTGGTCTGCAACTTTCATTTTTTGACCTC
>JADFPU010000212.1 GCA_022562175.1 Pseudomonadota bacterium
GTTTGTGTATCATAGTACGTTGCCAAAATGTTGCCACTCTGAGCCCATCTAAGGTGATTTTAGGTGACTCTGCATACAAAACGAGTCACCTAAGTTATTGTTATTTCTTCTTATGTCTTTTTGGGTCGTTTCGTCGACGAATTTTTAATCCGTTTGTCACAGGTTCAATTCCTGTACGGCCCACCAATTGAATCGTCACTCGTCACTGATACCGTTGCCCGGTGACACAGACGGATTGAGGTTTAAGTGCTCAGGCGTGGCTCGGCGTATCAGTGTCGATACGATATTAGTTCCTGGAAATACTCGCCATCGTATTTTGCAGGCAAGGAGGATTCCCGCTTGATACTTTTAACCAGACCGATACCTGGTGCATACCAATGCGTATGTTCGATTTTTATGCTGCGAATGCCCATAATCCGCTTGAGAGACGAGTTGGCATACACAAAGCCATGTGCCTTGATGCGCATGCAATGCTGGAAAGTGCCTGCTGCAACGTCAACTGTGTCGTCTATCGCCTCAATGACATAATCCAGCTCTACCTGCCTGGCCGCTTCACTGAGAAGATCCTTGCGGTGTTCGGGTAAATCAAGGAAGGACAGGGTTGTGTTTTCCTGCCAACGGGTGCCAACTTGCAAGGGAGTTTTAAATATCCAGACATCAGGCTTGTCTTGCAGGCCGGTCCGAGCAATGCCGCTATCAGATTTTCGGTAAAGCTCAAGCGTGCCGTTGGCCGCTTTTCTGGGAAACAATAGTTCCCCATCAATTTCTTTTGCCGGCAGGTTGGCAACAATATATTTTTGTTCTACCAGTTTATTGTCCAGTGTGCGCTTGATGGCGTATTCCCACCAAAAATCATTATCCAGCGGAAAGTAACTTTCATCATCATTTGTGCTGCAAGCGTGAACAAACAAAATGCAGAACAACAGCCCCGCAGTGCCGATAAACTTGCCTTTCATCTATGTGCCTGATGTAACATTTTATTCTTCATGAAAAATATATAATACAGGATAATTGCCAGACTCAGGCAGGCTGTGGCCAGATATCCCAACTGGCTTGAATAGGCATTAACCAGAAAATCATACGGTTTGCCTGGATGGTAGTTAGTCAGGTAAGCGGCCATCTTGAGTATAGTTACAATGCCGGCATGCAGGCCAATACACTGAATAATATTTCCGCTTCGCAAGCGTATCAGGCCTAGTAAAAGACCGAGTGTAAATAAAGTCGTAAATGCATCAATGATCGTTGCATCGGCAAATCGGGGGAATGCGTGGCTTAACATCTCCAGTCCGGTGAACCAGGCAATATCAACGTCAGCGGCGGGCGCAGGATATTTTATGAAATGTACGGCAGCATAGATGAGGGCAGAAATGATTAGAGCGGTTATGACATTTGTTTGTCTGGCGAGCCCGCCAAGTAATGCGCCACGGAATATAGTCTCTTCGATCAACGCCACAACAAGCCCGCTGAGCAGGGATTTAATCATTATTGTTAACAGGACTGTCCACTGGTAAGTGATAACGGGGTCCGGTTGATGTATAGCCAATGACAGCAGACAGGATTCTACCGCGATAAGGATCAGTGCGCCTGCGCTAAAACTTACTACAATATCACGCCACACATTTTGCCTTTTGATGCCTGTGCAGAATGCGTCCTTAAAGGAAACACCGCATAGTTTCAGATAAAAAAGGCTGAGTAATAGGCCGCTCAGTAAAGTTGTATGGGATACGAGTTTATGGAAGCGGGCTTCTGTGAACAGAGATACCAGCATGTATAATGGATAGGATGCCAATGCGCCAATCAGCAACGCAGAGATGATGATTATGATGAAAAAGATTATTGAGCGCAAAACGAACTGTCCGGATATTAATGCCAGCGGCTATTCTATATCAGCTTTGGCGATATCGCTCTTGCCTTTTGTGTTTATTCAGTAATTGGTTTGCTCGTCTGCATTGCCGGCATTAACTTTGCGGTTGCCAACGGCCAGTAGTCTGGTTGTTTCCCTGGCAGCCTGCACGGTTGATTTATCTGACAAGTTTGAAATCTATTTCAATCTGCAGTTCCTGTTCCAGAAAATCCATCCGAGCCATTATCCGTTCTTGCTGGTAATAATCGGGTTTTGGATTCCGTTGTCGTAGCACATGCCTTAATTGT
The DNA here is from genome assembly GCA_022562175.1 of Pseudomonadota bacterium. Lineage (GTDB taxonomy): Bacteria > Pseudomonadota > Gammaproteobacteria > Eutrophobiales > Eutrophobiaceae > B75T3L11. The sequence continues at coordinate 2,152 of JADFPU010000212.1, forward strand.
TCGATAGCAACCCTTGTTTCACCTGACAGGTAGTACCAGCCTGAATGGGCAATACTTGATTCAACCTTGTTGCCCGCTTCGGCTTCAGCGCGGGCAAGGTATTCATAATAGATCAGATCCGGTTCGCGGAACTTGCCATATTTTTGTAGTAACTCAATGGCACGGTTCGGCAGTCTTGCTTCTAACAGTGCCTTGCTATAGGAGAGTATTACGGGCCGGTAATCGGGATAGATGTTTTCAGCCTGCTCGTAGATTTGAAAGGCCTGCTGATATTTCCCCTGACGGGTTTCCAGGTCTGCTGTTGCCAGCATGTAGGAGATATTTTCCTTGTCCTGTGCCAGCAGTGCCTGTAAATGTTCTCCGGCTTGTCTGTAGTCACCGGCTTCCATCAGTGCCAGGGCATAACCATAACGTAATGCTGCGAAGTTATCGCCAAATCTTTCCGTCTCCAGTTTTTGCTGGAAGAAATCGACAGCATCGCGTGGATTTTTATACGCCATGACGATTAATTTTGAACGGATGAATTCAAAATTTATACTTTCCTGATACTTTTTATCGAGCGGGTAGCTTTCTGACCGCGAACGCGCGTCGGCAATCCGGTTGACGGTAAGTGGATGTGTACGCAGGAACTCGGGTGCCTGGCTGGCGTAACGTGAATTCTTTTGCAACTTTTCAAAGAAGCCAGGCATGCCGCGGGGATTGAAACCTGCTCTGTAGAGTAATTGCATGCCTATTCGGTCTGCTTCTGCTTCATTACTGCGGGTGAAATTTATCTGCGCCTGGACTGCCCCGCCTTGTACGGCGAGCAGGGCGGCTTGTCCAGCCTCGGGGTTTTGTGTCGCGATCAGGATAGCGGCTAGCATGGCTGCCATCATCGGCAGGCTCATCTTGGACTGCATTTCAAACGAACGTGCCATGTGTTTTTGTGTGACGTGGGTAATTTCATGGGCAATGACACCGGCCAGTTCGCTTTCGTTGCTGGCATTGAGGATCACCCCGCTGTTGATGCCGACTATGCCGCCCGGTGCGGCAAAGGCATTGATCGATCGATCATTGATGATAAAGAAAGTAAAGGCCTGAGTATTGTTATCACTGTGTGATACCAGGCGGTAGCCGATAGACTGGATGTAGGTTTCCACCTCCGGATCGGTAATGATGTTAGCCTGTTTGCGTACCTGACTGAGAAAAGCCTGGCCCAGTCTGCGTTCAAATTCGGGTGATAAAATGGAACCGGTGGAATCGCCGATATCGGGCAGATCCAGTGTCGTTACAGCGTTCGCTGTACTACTCAGGATAATGAGGATCAGTAGCGGTATATGGTTAAAAAATATCACAATTGGGGATTTCAGTTTGTTTTACAATTATATAGAGTCTGATACCTTGTCCAAGTTCCTGTCGTGCGTTGCCCGCAGGCGTGAGTGGCAGTCTATCAATAAGGTTACGTTGATTAAATGCTATAGGCAATTTAGCGAATTTCTGCAAGCAAAAACAGACGTATTTGAGTAAATAATGTGAATATTGGAGCATAGGGTTAATGGCACAAGGTAAAAATGCATTTTATGCACAGTCCGGCGGGGTGAGTGCGGTAATTAACGCATCGGCCTGCGGTTTGATCCAGGCAGCGCGCGCCCATTCTGACAAGATTGCCAATGTCTATGCCGGGCGTCATGGCATAATCGGTGCGTTAACGGAGGATCTTATCGATACCAGCCAGGACAGCGATGAGGCGATCGCCGGGCTGCGTCATACGCCCTCAGGGGCCTTTGGTTCCTGCCGTTACAAGCTCAAGGGGTTGCAGGAAAGCCGGGCTGAATATGAGCGCCTGATAGAGGTCTTCAAGGCCCACGATATTGGCTATTTCTTTTATAATGGTGGCGGTGATTCGGCTGACACCTGCCATAAGATCTCACAATTATCCGAGAACATGGGCTTCCCCATCCAGGCCATCCATGTGCCCAAGACGGTCGATAACGATCTGCCGATAACCGATACCTGTCCGGGCTTTGGTTCCGTCGCCAAATATATCGCCGTCTCCACCCGCGAGGCCTCCTATGACGTAAGATCCATGGCCCGCACCTCGACCAAGGTATTTGTACTGGAAGTAATGGGTCGCCATGCTGGCTGGATTGCGGCAGCCGGCGGACTCGCTGCTGATCAGCACAACAAGATTCCTATTGTTGTGCTGTTCCCGGAAGTGGATTTTGACAAGCAACGATTTCTGGCCCGGGTAAAAGAAAATGTCTAGCAATATGA
>JADFPU010000213.1 GCA_022562175.1 Pseudomonadota bacterium
GCCTGCTGACTTGCCGCGTGCGGTCAGGGTGATATCAAGCAGTCTCGCAGCCTTGCGTGCGTCTTCATAGAAAAACTCATAGAAATCCCCCATGCGGAAAAACAGCAGCATGTCGGGATATTTGGCCTTGAACCCCAGATCTTGCTGCATAACCGGGGTGTGTTGAGTCGACTGACGGGCGTCTACAGACATCATTCTATATTAATAAAACTGCTTGATTAACTCTATCCAAACCATACAGGACAGGATTAACAAGAATCTGTTATTTCACATTGTATAGCAGCAGATTGCATTCTGATGATGCCTTGTGAATGCAGGACTATGCTGAGCCGTCCCGCATCTGTCGGGTTTGTTATGCACGATTGGGCAAACGACCCTGCCGTGGGTGGCCCGAAAAAACCCGGATCTGTGACATCCGATTTTACCCGGTGCCGGCCAAATTGAGCCACAGCAGGAGCCGCTCCGCCTGGGGCATAGCGTTGCATTAACCAGATTATCCGGTTGACAAACGGCACATACAACTCATAGCAATAACCGATGTGGACCTTTAGCAGGTTTGCATCCTGTAAGGATTGTTGCGAACCTCCAAGCGGGGTGGCATCACGATACATGAGATTGTCATTGGGGATTTCACGGTTACCATCGGCATTATTTACCCCATATTCTGAAAATGAAGCATTACTGGGATTGATCACAGTGATACCGACATAGCCATCTGCGATCTGGTTACGTACCCGCTGCCGTGCCTGGATAAATTCATTTGCGCCATCGTCATTGCTGTATAGAGGCGCCATGGCACTGGCAAATGCATCCTGCATGGCCGTGATTTTTGCGTTATTCAGGCTACCGGCCCGTGCTGTTTCAAATGCCGCATAATTGAGTGTAATCTTGGTCTGGTAGATAAAGGAAAATTGTAATATCCCCATAATTAGCAGCAGTAATACCGGCAGTATGATGATGTATTCGACCATTGCCTGACCTGCATTAATTTGCTGACATCGAATAATGATGCAGATATGTCGTTGTTTGCTTACTGGAACTGCTAAAGCATTCATTGCGTTGCCTTATCACCTTTTATCAAACCGAGTATTCCGTCAAACACTTTTTCACCTTGTTCATGCAGCGGGTGTTCTGAATCGGTATTAATTTGTAACTCATTAAAGCTATGTGCGGCCTGTTTCAGTTGTACAATGCCCATGTTATACCAGGATTTGACAAGTTTCGGATCACGAATCAGCGATTCCTGATAAGCGACGACAGCTGCGCCGGGACGGTTTGTCCGTGCATAAATATTGCCAAGCCGAAACCAGTGCAGGGCTTCTTTCGGTATTTTTTGCACAAGTATCGTATAGTATTTTTCGCTCTCCAGCATATCGCCAATATCGTATGCTGCTATCGCCAGGCGCTCTATCTCAAATATATCTACATCCGGTTCATCTTTGCGGGTCGATTGCTGGAGTGTGCAGGCCGTTGTTGCAAGCAGGAACAACAATAACCAGATTAATTTTGATGGTGACATGTTAAGCATCTTGCCATTCCAGTTGATTGCCGGTGGTTAATTGTAAACGGTCCAGACCGCCAGCAAATAATTCAACAACCATGCTGGCGCGAGGACAGATTGCCAGACGCCAGGGTTTCAGGTGGTTGACTGTTTTTATTATGGTCCAGTGCTTATCCAGGAAAGCCAGGTCGATTGAATATTTCATGCCAACGGTATGCACTGATGAGCAAGGTTCTATCAACAAGGCCTCAAAGGCTTGCAGGGGTGGTGAACCCAGCAGACCGCGCATGCGATCAATGAGGTTACTGGTCCTGGAAGCCTTTGAAATGAGGCAGGTATGATCACGGGCCTGGTACAAGCGGCCCTGAATCATAAAAGACCTTCTGCCATAAACTTCATGACAATGGGGAAGCCGAGCACAATAAAGGTGACCGGGAATATAAAAATAATTAACGGACCGACCAGCTTGACGGGAGCCTCCATGGCCATTTTTTCTGCTCTTAAGAACCGTTCGCTGCGTCGCTGCTCGGACTGGAGTCTTAACACTGTGGCCAGACTTGCACCCATTTTTTCTGCCTGAATAATGGAACTGACAAAGCTGGTGATTTCGCTGATATCGAGGCGGTCTGCCATACGTCTCAACGCTTCTGCCCGGGAAAGCCCCGATCTTAGATCGCGTAGTACAATCGCGAATTCATTTCGCAGTGGCCCGGGTGGCGCCTTCTCCATCGCCTGTCCCAATGCGCCTTGCAGGTTAAGGCCGGATTCCACACACATGGTAATAAAATCGAGATAGACCGGTAGCGATCTGATGACTGCTGATTCCCTTCGCTTACGTGTGTCGTTCAGCCAGATATCCGGGAACAGAAAGCCCAGCAGTGGCGCTATCACCAGCCAGATGGGTTGAAAATTGTCAATCCCCAGCATGACAAGGAATGCGAATACCGGAAACATAATCGCCGATATTATCCTCAATGCGATGAACTGTTCAGCGGTGAGGAGATAACTGACACCGGTACGTGACAGTTTTTCTTCAGTCTGTTCGATAATTTCATAAGGAAGAAACACACAAAAGAAATTAGCAATGATTTGTATAAAGGGCCATATGAGTCGTAATTTCCATGGCAGGGGATCCATATAGCGACGATCTTCCTGGTCAATCAAGGAATAGATCCTGATAAATACCAGTATGCCCAGGCATACGCATAGACCTGTTGAAATTGCAGATCCCGGTAATAAAAAAGTATTATCCATGTGTTGTACCTTCAGACATCGATACTGGTGATCTTGCGGATCATCAGATATCCCATGATTTCCATAATTATGACCACCCCCAGTACAATCCAACCGATTGTCGTGGTCCAGAGTTTGCTCATTGCTTCAGGTTCCATGATATTTAACAGGATCGCCAATAGCACCGGCAGACCGGTCATGACGATTCCCTGTAACTTGCCCTGCGCGGTCAGACTGTTGATCTTGCCTTCCATCATGGCCTTGCGACGTAAGGTCTCTCCCAGGGTTTCCATGGTTTCAGCGAGGTTGCCACCTACTTCACGATTAATACGCAGGGCGGTGATCAGCATGCTGAAATCAGGGATAGGGATGCGTTCTTCCATGCTCTTGAGTGATTCATCAAAGTTGACACCCAGACGTTGTTCTTTTAACAATAATTCAAATTCCTGTGATATCGGTGCAGGTTGTTCCTTGACCAGGCCTTCCAATGCGATATTGAGACTGGCCCCGGCACGCATGGCGCCGGATATCATGGCCAGCGCATCGGGTAATTGTCGCTCAAAACGGCTTAGCCGCCTCTTACGCATTGATTTATAAACCATAGAGGGCAAGAGAATAGCCATTACCAAAACAGCCAATGTCGCTGGGATATCTCTACTAATAATCCAGATCAGGACAGGCAGGACAATGATAGCCGCGACATTGATGAGAAACAGGCGGTTTGGATCGATAAACAGAAACATATCCGCCATATTACTGCTGGCTGTAGAGGTAAATGTGTCTTTATACTCCTCCAGCAAGTGTTGGCTTTTCTGCAATACCAGCAACCACAAAAATGTCGTAGCGAGAAATACCGAAGCAACTGCCAGTAAAAATGTAACGTCACCGGAAAGTGTTAACAAAGTTTCCATGACTTTTACTTGAAGATGGACATATCAACATCAATGCCGCGTTGGCGCAAATCTTCATAAAATTGCGGCACGATTCCTGTTGCCATAAAACGTCCGGTCACGCGACCATTCTCGTCAAAACCTTCTTGCTGATATTTGAATATATCCTGCATCGACACGATGCCAGACTCAACGCCGGTAATTTCCGTGATGTTGATGATGCGGCGGCTACCATCTGAAAAACGTGTCTGTTGTACGATGATATTGATGGCGGATGCAACCTGTTCCCGAATTGACTGCACCGGCAGATCCATGCCGGACATCATGACCATGACTTCCAATCGTGCCATCAAGTCTCGTGGGGTGTTGGCATGTGCAGTCGTCAGTGAACCATCATGACCGGTGTTCATGGCTTGTAACATGTCCAGAGTCTCGCCGCCCCGGCACTCACCGACAACGATGCGATCAGGTCGCATACGCAAACAGTTTTTGACCAGGTCTCGTATGGTTACCGCTCCCTTTCCTTCCAGATTGGCAGGACGGGCTTCCAGACTCACCAGGTTTGGTTGTACGAGTTTTAATTCAGCAGCATCTTCAATCGTGACGATACGTTCACCTATGGGGATAAAATTGGATAATATATTCAGTGTCGTCGTCTTGCCGCTGCCGGTGCCTCCCGAAATAATAATATTCATTTTCTGCGTCACCGCCACTTCCAGGAATTGCATCATCTTTTCGTCTATAGCACCGA
>JADFPU010000214.1 GCA_022562175.1 Pseudomonadota bacterium
CGGGGTAACTGCTATGATAATGCAGCAATGGAAAGTTTCTTCCATAGTTTAAAGGTGGAACAAGTGCATCATGATGACTACCGAACGAGAGACGAAGCGCGTTCAACAATCTTTGACTACATTGAAATATTTTATAATCGGCAACGCAAGCATTCGACAATTGGTTATCTTTCACCAATGTTGTTTGAAGAAAACTGTGATGCTTAACTGAGTGTGCGAATTTTTGGGGTAAGATCACCTCAGCGCCTGCCCCCATAACTCACACGAACCCGCATAAGTCAAATTTTACTGATATCTAAAGTGTTTTCACTGGTTGCCGATAAATTATATAAATTCATAATTGTAGTGAGCCGTCAATGCACAACACAGCGTTTTCTCTTCTGGTGTCGTTCCTGAACAAACTGAGTTTCTTGCAGAAATTTCTGCTATTAGGGATGTTGTGCGCGGTCCCGGTTGTCCTGCAGGGTATGTACGGTACTTTTAAGACAAATGAGAGTATATCGTTTACCAAAAAAGAGCAGTCAGGGATTGATTATATCAGGGTTGCGTTTGAGCCGCTCAAGCTCCTTGCCCTGCATCGTGGTTTGACCAATGCCTATCTACAAGGTGATCAGGGGCTGAGGGAGAGCATAATCAGTAAGCGCAAAGAACTCGATGCCGCATTCAATAAAATCGTGATAATGGACGGAGTATTGTCCGCGGATCTGGCAACAGACAACCGGGTTAAGTTGATCTCCAGCCGCTGGCAACAGATTAAAGCTACTGCCTTTGACAATCGTCCACAGCAGGTATTCCAGGAGCATACCGCCCTTATCGAGGAGTTGCTTGTTCTGATCCACAATGTGGCGAACAGTTCAAATCTTATCCTGGACAATGAATTGGCCAGTTTTTACCTGATTGATACTGCTGTCATGCGACTACCTCTCATGGTGGAAAAGATTGGCAGGGCCCGCGGGTTCGGCTCAGGCGTGATCAGCAGAGGTAGTTGGGATGATGATAGTACGACCAGGATGTTGCTCCTGACAAATGATGTCCGTGAAGGCTTGGCTGCCTGGAAAAAGAACCTGGCATTCAGCACGGAAGTAAGTGCAAAGATAAAAGACGAACTACACTTCAACATAGAATCAGCTGGCTCCATGTCCCAGGATTTTCTTGACACAATTGATAATCAACTACTCGGGCGCGTTGATTTTCAAATGACTTCCTCCGAATTCTTTACCAAGGGGACCGCGACCATAGCAGCCTATGACGAGCTTTTCTATCTAGCGATGGAGTCGCTGGAACAGCTATTGACGGCAAGGATCCAATCCATCAGGATGGAGCAGATCTTTTTCTCTATTATCGTCTCGGTGATGATTCTGATCGTGACACTGCTTTTCATGGGGATCTACTATGCGATGATGGACACCGCCAGGGATCTTAAGGATGGGGCAGAGCGGGTCGCCTCCGGGGATCTGACCGTGCGTCTCAAGTGTAGAACCAGGGACCTGATGGCGGATATCGTTACCAGCTTCAATGTAATGATCGAACGGTTTAATCAGCTGACCGGTCAAACAGTCGAGGCTTCCGAGCAGATCACTGTTGCAGCAAAACAGCTACTGGAGGTAACGCAAAAAACGGACGAAGATTTCTTGGAGCAGCAGAAGATGATCGAGCAGATTGTCAGTGCCATGCACGAGATGTCAATGGCAACCCTCGAAGTAGCAAAGATTACAACTGCTGGAGCCGATGAGGCGTCTAAGGCCGATATCGCCGCAGAAAACGGCTGCCAGATCGTTGAACAGACATCCGCTACAATCAAAGACCTTGCGAGTGAAGTCAATGAATCCGCACAGGTAATAAGGCGGGTTGAAGGGGACACGGTAAAAGTCAATTCCATACTTGATGTGATCCGTAGCGTTTCGGAACAGACGAATCTGCTAGCATTGAATGCGGCGATTGAGGCCGCTCGTGCCGGAGTGCATGGACGCGGGTTCGCCGTCGTCGCCGATGAGGTCCGTGTTCTGGCCAACCGTACCAAGGAGTCCGCCGAGGAGATCCATCAGACTATCCAGGGGTTACAGAACAATTCCCAGCAAGCCGTCGAAATAATGGACAAGAGTTGCGAAATTGCCTATGACTGTATCAGTAAATCGGAACAGGCGGGCAACTCCCTCATCAAGATTAACGAAGTCGTGGATAACTGCGCAGCAATGAACATCCAGATTGCGACAGCAGCCGAAGAGCAGAGCGCGGTCGCCGAGGAGATAAACGCTAATGTGGTTGTCATCCATGATCTCTCGCAAGAGACTTCCAAAAATACGGTGAAATTATCAGTCGCCGCATCGGAACTGAATACACTTGCCGATAAATTACGGTGCTCTACGGAGCAGTTCGTGTTGTCCTAGGACAACACGCGCTGAAGCATGATCTGCTAATAGTCTGCGTATGATTTTCAGCGTAATTGTTTAATAGGCAGATTAATCCCCGATAAAAAAAGAAAGAAAAGAAAAATTAAAAAGGCTCTTCGGCAGAATCTGTGGGTAGATAGGGTGCAGTGTCAGGCCTTACATTTTACCCCTTATTTGACAAAATCATTCACTAGTGCGGCGCCTTCATAACCGTTTAAGAAATTACATATTTTGTATCGTCCATAATTGATTCAGTTATTTTTGAAAATATTTATTTGGGTTTAGTCAACTTGCGCAAACCGAATATAGGCATAATACCTGTTCTTAATTTGTCTGACATAGTTAACTGGTTCCTGACCGCGCACATAACCATAACGTGCTCTCTTTGCATATTTTCTTTTCGATAATAACAATAGAGCATTTTCTACATTGTCAAACCAGCGATTTGGATCCCAGCCTTTTTGTCTGGCAAGTCTTCTTGCATCCTTTACGTGGCCTGCGCCTGCATTGTAGCCGGCTAGTGCGAACCACATGCGATCTTGCACGTCCAGTTCTTGTTCAAAACGATTACGTACCCATTCCATGTATTTTACGCCGGCGTGAATACCTGTTTCCGGGTCTTCTAAACGAGTGAGTTTTAATTCTTTCGCGGTGCGCGGCATTACTTGCATTAAGCCTTTGGCACCGGCCCATGACTTTGCTTTAGGGTTAAAACGACTTTCCTGGTACATTTGTGAAACGATAATTCGCCAGTCAAAACCGTATTGTTCGGCATATGTTTTTATTAATTTATCGTAAGGGGAAATAGCGCCATCTGGATTAAGGTCAATGCGTTCTTGTTTGTGTTGTTTTATTTTACGCGAGTTTTTAAAATATTTTTTATACGTTACATTATAAAAAAGTCCTTTATATTCTTCTTTTATAAATTTATTAATGGCGGCTAAAAGCCTGCTGTCTTTCGCGCGAACTGCCCAGGCATTTTTTCGTGGTTCACCAAGTGGGAATGCTGCTTTTATATCTTCGCGCCAGGTCATTTCTATATCGAGCATGTGGCTGTCGGATAAAGTTAGATCATATTCGCCACTGGCAACTTTTGCGATGATTTCTTCTGTTTCCATGGTTTCAGGTGCTTCATTTAAATTAAAGTTTATCCCCTGTGATTTCAGATTTTCCAGTGTTTTCCAATAAGCACTTGAGCGGCGCACATAAATGCTTCTGCCGGCAAGGTCTTCTGGTTTGTTCAATGATGTGTCGCCTGAACGGGTTACGATCATTTCTGATGCTAAATGGTGGTGACGTGAAAATTTTATGCCTTGCTTTTCTCGTTCTTTTGTTGCCGTCATGAAGGCCGCAATCATATCGCCTTTGCCTTCTATCAACATTGGGATCAAATCTTCATGGCTGGGCACCACAATAACTTCCAGCCTTAGTTGGTGTTTTTTTGCAAAAGCTTTAACCAGTTCATATTCAAAGCCCAATAATTCACCTCGCCATAAAAAATAAGATGCTGCATTATTTCGCGTAAGTACTCTTAGAGTTTTGCGTTTTTTTATGCCATCAAGATCATCAAGAAAAATGCTTTCCTGTTTTTTAACGAGTTGTTGTTGATTAAGGTACCTGTTTAATGTTTTCAGAAGTTGTTTATTATCTTTTCTAACACCCCAGGCCAGTGCTCTTTCATTTGTCAGATTAATGGCGACTTTAAAATCATTGCGATAATGGGCAGTTTGCTCTAACAGGTTGCTATCAAGAATAGCTAAATCTATTTGCTTGTTGGCTATCTTATCGAGTATTTCATCTTCATCCAGATTGCCCGCCAGGATCTGAATTTTAATTTCGGGATATTTTTGTCGAAGTGAATTTAATGTTTCTTCATAAGATGTATTTTTTTGTACAGCAACCGTTCTGTTTTTTAAATCCGATACCTTCTTTATGGTTCGATCTCCGGTATGGGTGATCAGTTGTTCTCGAGA
>JADFPU010000215.1 GCA_022562175.1 Pseudomonadota bacterium
TACGAAGCTGGTAGCCAACGCGTATTGCTGATCATTCACCGGTATTGTCGATATCTGTGTGCCGACCTTAAGGCTGAAACCGAGCGTAGTTCAAGGTTTTCAGCTAATTGTCGTTATAGGAGTGTGCAGGCTGCGGCAAATATTACAAGATAATAGCGAATTGGGTTCATGAAGAATAATCTCCCCGTTACAGATAAAGAAATTACCGTTAATGATGACGTAAGCATCCTGTCTACGACAGAGTTAAGTAGCACCATTAAATACGTTAACGCTAATTTTTGTGAAGGTTTCGGGTTTTTCTGAAGATGAGCTGCGCGGGCAAAGACACGATATTGTGCGCCATCCTGATATGCCACAAGCCGTTTTTAAAGATCTTTGGGACACTCTGCAATCTGGAGAATCCTGGCTCGGTGTGGTCAAAAATCGCTGTAAAAACGGTGATAATTATTGGGTCGATGCCTACGTCTCGCCGATTAAGGAAAAGGGTAAAATAACCGAGTATCAGTCTGTTTGTACCAAGGTCGATAAGGAAGTTGTTGCGCGTGCTGAGGCAGTTTACAAGGCGTTGAACGAAGATAAAACGATTGCAGCACTGAAGAAGCCGCCCGTTAGCCAGCGGACAAAGCTGTTTGCCGGTTTTTGCCTGGCCTTGTTGCCAGTCGTTGTAACCAGTCTTATCAATGTGCCGGTCATTTATACCTTGTTGGTGGCTAGCGTCTTTGCATCGCTTGCCTGGGGTCTGACTACCTGGTTGACAAGGCCTCTTTATCGCTCACGTAAAATGGCCCAGCAGATCATTGGCAATAAAGATTACCGGCTGGCTAAATATGTCTATGGCGGCAGTTTGAATGAGTTTGCCACCATAGAACTGGCGTTAAGAGTGGCTCAGGCAGAAAGGCATGCTATTGTTGCCCGGGTGGATGATGCCGCCACGACTGTTTTCGAAGCCTCCATAAATCTGGTTACCAATACCGAACATGCAACAGGCGAGATAGATAAGTTGCACGCTCAGACGAATATGATAGCCGTGGCCATGAACGAGCTCTCAGCCACATCAAATGAAATTGCCAAAAATGCACAGACGGCCGCTGACGCTACAACCAGGGCCAATGAGGAAACGCAAAGTAGCTGGAGCATTGTTGATTGCACTGTTAGCGCCATCAAAAATCTGGCTGGAGAAGTCGGTAATGCGGCAACTGTCATCGAGGAGCTGGAAGAAGACAGTCAATCGATAGGTGAGGTGATAACTGCGATCCGTGAAATTACCGATCAGACCAATCTATTGGCTTTGAATGCGGCGATTGAGGCTGCCAGGGCGGGTGAACATGGACGAGGCTTTGCTGTTGTCGCCGATGAGGTCAGGACCCTGGCGAAGAAAACACAGGAATCTACCGGTGAGATTAATGGCATTATCGAAAAACTTCAGGCAAGGACAAAGAATGCGGTCGGTGTTATGCAACAAGGCAGAGCAGAAGCTGAGAAAAGTGTTGAGTTAGCGGAACAAGTTGAGCAATCACTGACTGCAATCAACAACTCTGTGCAAACAGCGAGTAATATGGTGCAGCAGATCGCTATGGCCTCGAAAGAGCACACAATCGTTGCCGAGGAGATGAATGTAAACATTACGGCAATCAAGAATCATGCAGATGAAACGGTTGCGGCTTCAAAACGTTCAGAAGGCTCAAGTATGGAGGTGGCTAATCAGGCCATGCGTATGCAACGGTTGGCAGAGCACTTTAAGAAAATACATAAAACTTCCTGATAGCGGAGTATGTCCTGCCCCGGACAGGCTAGATGCGTAGATATTTTTCCCAGTTAAATTTCTGATCAGCGATAACCAGGAAATCGGGATTCAACAAGGACTCTTTTCTGTTGTAACTGAGCGGCTTGAGTGTTGTGTCGGTGAGCATTCCTCCCGCTTCATCAACGATGCAGTGCGCGGCAGCCGTGTCCCATTCCGATGTTGGGCCGAAGCGCGGGTAAATATCTATCTTGCCTTCTGCGACGAGGCAGATCTTCAAGGAACTGCCGATGGTGACCAGTTTGATATTTTTGCCGAGGCTCTCAATAAATCTGGCCTGTTGTGCGGTTGCATGTGAGCGGCTGCCGGCGATAATAAAGTTGTCGGCGGAGGTTGTTTTTGACTGGATCCTGTCAGCAATGTTGCTTGGCGTTTGTTTATACGCACCTTGCCCAGTTGTGGCGAAGTAGCAATGTTTGGTTACTGGCGCATAGACGACGCCGAGTATCGGACGATGCTCTTTGATGAGTGCGATGTTGACGGTGAATTCGCCATTGCGCTTGATGAACTCTCGTGTACCATCCAATGGATCTACCAGCCAGTACTGGCGCCACTGTCGTCGTGTCTCATAGGGAATGCTGGCAGATTCTTCGGACAGAATGGGTATGGCCGGGGTTAAATCTGCCAGTCCGGCGCATATAGTATTATGTGCGGCCATGTCGGCGGCCGTTAGCGGCGATTTATCGGCCTTGTCCTGTACCGCGAAATCGGTTTCGTAGACCTCTAAAATTCGCTCAGCTGCCAGGCTGGCAATATCGATTACGGATGTTAATAACTCAGACATGCTAGTATTTGCTATGTTGTATTGCTAATTATTCGGGATGATTGTTTATGCTTGTATGGGATGATATCGAAACAGTCCTGTTGGATATGGATGGTACCTTACTGGATCTTTATTTCGACAATTATTTTTGGCAGGAGTATTTGCCTCTGAAATGGGCTGAGTTGAATGGCCTGGACGTGGACGTTGCCAAGCACAGGTTGACGCCGCAATTCAGACGCATGGCCGGCACGCTTTCATTGTATTGCCTGGATTACTGGTCGGAACAACTGAAGATTGATATATTTGCCCTCAAGACTGATGTCGAGCATTTGATTAGTGTACGACCGCAGGCCGAGCAATTCCTGGCATTTTTGCAGCAAGCAAACAAGCAGGTTGTGCTGGTGACAAATTCGCATCAGAAGTTGCTCGCGCTGAAGATGGAAAAAACCGGCATAGACAAGTATTTCGACAGAATATTCAGCGCTCATAGCCTGGGCGCGGCCAAGGAAGAGCTGGATTTCTGGTACAGTTTGAGCGATAACTTCACATTTTCAGCAGATAAGACTGTATTGATCGATGATAATCTGACTGTTCTGCGTACGGCCCGAGAATATGGTATTCGCCATCTGTTGTGTGTCGCCAAACCAGATAGCCGGGTCTGTGCGCAAGATGCAGAAGAGTTTACCGCGCTAAGCTCATTCGCGAGTTTGTGCAGCTAGAAGTCTGTCTGTGTCTGGTGCCAGGCCATAGGCGAAGTCCCAAACCTGATGCCCCAGTTTCCGGCCACGCTGTTCAAATTTCGTTAATGGCCGCCAGTTAGCACGTGGTGCATAATGACCCTGTCCGGCAAGGTTTATCAAACCAGGCACTGAATCACAGACATCAAGCACATGTTCGGCTAGGTCCTGCCAGTCGGTGGCAATGAACAGGCGAGCATGACATTTAAGTTTGCGACACAATAATGTGACAAGTTCGGGACTGATTAGACGACGTTTATGATGTCTCTTTTTGGGCCATGGATCCGGGAAAAAGATATACACTTCATCCAGACTTCGATCGGGGATCTGTTGCTTGAGGATCTCCACTACATCATGGCAAATAACGCGAATATTGCCGAGCTCTGCAGACGCAGCTTGCCGGATCAGACTACCAATGCCCGCTCTATGTACCTCGATAGCAAGGTAGTCGTTCTCCGGATGTTTCTTTGCCAGGGCCATGCTGACCTCACCCATGCCAGCGCCTATTTCCAGTATCCTGGGAGCGCTGCGATTAAAGACCAGATCCAGATCCAGCAGGTCTTGAGAAAACTCGATGCCATATTTTCCCCAGTATTTTTCCAGTGCCTGGGCCTGGCCAGCGGTGATACGGCCTGGTCTCAGGACGTAACTGCGGATCGGATATGGTGCGTGTTCCCCCACTACCTGCAAACCTGAACAGCTAGGGGCTTTAAGAGAAAAAAAGACCGTCAATCGGTGACGAAGCACTGGCATAGGCACGTCGTGGCATGCGGCCGGCAAGGTACGCCTCTCTACCTGCCTCGATGCCCTTTTTCATGGCTGAGGCCATGAGTAGCGGATCCTTTGCCAGGGCAATGGCAGTGTTCATGAGTACGCCGTCACAACCCAGTTCCATCGCAATGGCGGCATCTGATGCGGTGCCGACACCGGCATCGACAATAATCGGCACCGATGCATTTTCAACAATTGTTCTGATGTTGTAGGGGTTGCGTATGCCCAGGCCAGAGCCAATCGGGGCTGCCAGCGGCATCACAGAGACACAGCCTAACTCTTCAAA
>JADFPU010000037.1 GCA_022562175.1 Pseudomonadota bacterium
CGCCTGGCAGCTACCAATGAATATGAAGGTTCGTAATGGCCAGGGAAAGTGGATATTGAGAGAAATATTATCGAGATATGTTCCCAGACATTTATTTGAGCGTCCGAAGAGGGGTTTTGGGGTGCCTATCGGCGACTGGTTGAGGGGCCCATTACGTGACTGGGCCGAAGATTTGCTTGATGAACGCCGACTCCGGGAAGGGGGGTTCTTCGACCCCGTTCCGGTACGCCGCTTGTGGAAGCAACACCTGGAGGGGAGGGGACGCTGGCATTCCCACCTCTGGGCCATTCTCATGTTTCAGGCCTGGTGGGAAAAGCAGCGGGCCGTCAAGTGAAGGTGTAAGGGAAGTCGGCGGCAACGGAGTACGCCTTGCCCTCCAGGGAGGTGAAGTTCGCAAACCGGCTTAGGGCCCGTTCCCTCCATTTGCATAAAAAATAGGCTGTTATTATTCTGAAAATTATTATATTATCAGCAAGATGCGAGATAATCCTGAACTAGAGGGGAAGGATCTTGGCGAAACGATGCGCAAAAAAATGTGCACTGGCTACATATATACAGAGCTATCGTCACTGGAATGTATTGCTAAGATCATCACAGGCGACTCTGGGATCAGTGGTGTTGGTAGGGTAGTGTATGAGCATCTCTCAACTGAGTCAGGACAACTTCTCCGAGTTGCATAAAGTGACGACAAATCTGGAGTCCACTCTGGCACAGGCCTTTGTGATGACTCGGCTTGGCCGGGCTAACTGGGGCTGGCCGCAAAATTAATATGACTTTAGGGTAATTTTTAAGTGCAAGATCGGCGATGCTCGTGTAGCATTCGCGTAATTTTTTGAGAGAGTCTTTTGTTTTTTTGGGGGAGCAAATAGAAGAATCTCGGGAACTATGTCTGTGCATAGGATACTAAGATGTACAGAAAAAAAGGCTTATTAAGCATCACAATGCCCATGACTGAATAACAAGTCAAAGAGGCGGATAATCAGGGCGGGGAATACGAGTGAATCTAGAAGCAACGAGTACCAATAATAATAAACCACAGCGGTTGGCCGATTTCGAAACCCTGGTTGAGGCGCTCGACTATGCAGCAACTGGCGTGACGGGTTGTAATTTCTACGATGCCAGGGGGAAGTTACAAGCTGTTTTGCCATATAGTGAGCTACATGTGCGCGCGCAGAAATCAGCACGACGTTTGTTACAATTAGGTTTGCAACGGGGTGATCATGTAGCGCTTATTGCCGACACCGAGCCTGAATTTATTGTACTTTTCTTTGCTTGTCGGTACGCGGGCCTAATTCCTTTTGCAGTGCCGGTGTCTGTCAATCTGGGAAGTCACGAGGTTTATGTTCGACAGATAAGAGGTTTGCTCGATGGTGGTCAGGCAGTAGCTGCGCTGGCGTCTGTCGATTTTATCCGTTTTGTTGAAGAAGCCGCTGAAGGTCTGCCGCCTTTGAAATGGCTTGGTACACCCGAGCAACTTGCGAATGTGGCCGAGTCCGATATAGCATTCCAGCCTAACCAACCTGACGAACCCGCTTACCTCCAATTTACCTCGGGAAGCACCCGCTTTCCACAGGGCGTAGTGATTACCGAAAAGGCCGTGATGAGCAATCTGCAGGGTATCGTGCGCACAGGTCTCGAGCTACGCCCTGGAGACCGTAGCGCTTCATGGTTGCCGTTTTACCATGATATGGGGCTGGTGGGTTTCGTGCTTGGACCGATTGTTTCACAGCTATCAGTTGATTATCTACGCACCCGTGATTTTGCTATACGTCCGATTCAATGGTTGCGGCTTATCAGCCGTAATCGTTGCAGCATCGCATTCAGCCCACCATTTGGCCTGGCGTTATGCGCACGACGCGTCCGCAGTGCCGATCTCGAGGAACTTGACCTGAGTAGTTGGCGTGTAGCCGGCATTGGTGCCGAAATGATCCGGCCGGATGTGCTGGATAACTTTGCCAAAGCCCTGGCACCAGCCGGTTTTAATCCACACGCCTACCTGCCGTGTTATGGTCTGGCCGAGGCCTCCCTGGCGGTCAGTTTCTCACGGCTTGATCAGGGTTTGGATGTCATGTGTGTCGACGCCAAGGCGATGGCGGAAAGAGGCGTGGCTGTTCGTGTTCAGGCCGAAAGCAGGAAGGTCAATGAGTTTGTTAATTGTGGTCGCGCGCTGCCCGGCCATTCGATCAATATTGTCGATGATAATGGCATTGAGCTACCGGATTTGCGGGTAGGTCGTGTGGTGATGAAAGGACCCAGCCTCATGGCCGGCTATCTAAATAATCCACAGGCAACCAGCGAGGTGCTGATGCCGGAAGGTTGGTTGGATACTGGCGATCTGGGCTACGTATTCGAAGGCGATCTGTATCTCACCGGACGGCGTAAGGACATTATTATTGTTAATGGCAGGAATATACGTGCACAGGACATGGAGGCCCTCGCTGAGGAACAACCTGAAGTCAGGATGGGAGACGCCTCCGCATTTGAGGTGGCCGATTCTAATGGCCATCAGACGGTGGTATTGGTGGTTGAGTGCCGGATCTCGGATACAACCGAGCGACAGTCATTGATCGTCCGCTTGCAGAGACTGGTATATGAGAGCTTTGGAATACATTGTCTGGTCGAGGTCGCGCCGTTACATACCCTGCCTCGCACTTCATCTGGAAAACTTTCTCGCGCTGCAGCCCGTGAGGGTTTCATGGAGCGAGCTGACTGGAATCAAGCGACGACTGCTGAAGCCGGGCTTGGCTAACCTATCGTTGTGTCTAGACTGGTGGCACTCACCGGAGCCTCGGGCTTTATCGGGGGTGCGCTGCTAAGGGCTTTGTCTGAAAACGGCTGGCGCGTCCGTGCACTCAGCCGTCGTCCTCGAAAAAATTCTGCAGCGGTTGAGTGGCTGTGTGGCGATCTGGATGATAAAGATGCCCTGGCGCAACTCGTTAAGGAAGTCTTTGCGGTCATACATTGTGCTGGCGCAGTACGGGGGAAAAGTGAGGCATTTTTTAATCACACAAATGCCGAGGGTACCGCAAGGCTGGTCGAGGCGTCGGTTCAGCAGTCTCCACAGCCCCGCTTGCTGTTAATTTCTTCACTCGCTGCAAGGGCGCCACAGCTTTCCTGGTATGCCGCCAGCAAGCGCATGGCTGAGCAGACAGTGATTGATCGGGCGAATGCAATGCCCTGGACGGTATTTCGCCCGACTGCCGTGTATGGCCCTGGTGATAAAGAGCTCAGACCGATGTTTAATGCCATGCGCCTTGGTTTATTGCCCGCAGTAGGTGGATCCGGTATCCGTTTCAGTCTGCTTCATATAAAAGACCTGGTGGCGGCAATCATGTGCTGGATTTCCACTACTGTGCCGGTAACAGGTGTATTTGAGCTGGATGATGGCACCGCAGGCGGCTATGATTGGTGTTCACTTGGCAGAATTGCCGAACAAGTCTGGCAGCGCCCGGTTAGAACTATTTCAATACCTCGATTTGTCCTCAGCATATTCGCCAATATGAATTTGTACTTGAGCCGGCTATGCCGTTATGAGCCCATGCTAACACCGGGCAAGGTGCGGGAATTAACGCATCCGGACTGGATCTGCGATAATACGCCATTGCTCCAGGCATTAGCCTGGCAACCGCGTGTCAAGCTGCGTGACGCCCTGCAGGAGACCGCCTTGCTACATGCCTGAATAATGAATCTACGGGATTAATACATGACAGTTAAGTATGATGAAATTCTTGATCGTCTCGGTTTGCATCTGCAACAGGTTGCCGGCACGAAGCTTGAATTTGACGAGGATACCAATCTGATTGAAGGACTCGGACTTGATTCATACAAGGTCCTGGATTTGATGCTCGAGGTAGAAGATGAATTCGATATCTCTGTGCCGATGAACCTGCTAACGGATGTGCATACCGTGCGTGATCTTGCGCAGCTGATTGAACAGCTTAAACCTGCGCAATAATGACATTACTCAGTAAATTTGACAGCCTGGCGGCGGATCGAGCGGCATTATTGTCTACTGGATTCGATCCCTTCGGTATCCCGATAGAGCAGATATATTCACCTACCGAGGCGCTCATTAAAGGTCGGCGTATTCTGCTTGCCGGCACTAATAATTATCTCGGACTGACGTTTGCACCTGAGTGTATACAAGCAGTGCATGAGGCGATCGACAGGGAAGGCACTGGCACTACCGGCTCGCGCATGGCCAATGGCAGTTTTGCCGGACATCGTGCATTGGAGCAAGAGTTGGCGGATTTCTACGAATGCCGTTCAGCCATTGTCTTTACCACAGGTTACCAGGCGAATCTGGCGATGATTTCAGGCTTGGCGCGTGCCGGTGAGGATACCCTGCTGATCGATGCGGACTGCCATGCAAGTATCTACGACGGCTGCCGTCTGAGTGGCGCCGATGTGATCCGCTTTCGGCATAACAATGTCGCTGATCTGGACAAGCGACTGCGGCGCCTGGGGGACAGGGCGGCCGGGGCGCTTATCATTGTTGAGGGTATTTACAGCATGCTCGGCGACCGTGCGCCGTTGGCGGACTTTGTTGATCTGAAGAACACTTACGGCAGCTACTTGCTTGTCGACGAGGCACACTCGCTGGGTGTTCTGGGTCACTATGGCCGCGGACTGGTGGAGGAAACGGATCTTATAAATGAAGTTGATTTTATCGTCGGCACATTCAGCAAAAGTCTTGGCAGTACCGGTGGCTATTGTGCGAGTAATCATCCCGAGCTTGATCTATTACGCTATACCAGCCGACCGTTTGTGTTTACCGCATCGCCCCCACCCACTGTGGTGGCTTCCACACGCGCTGCCCTGCCGTTATTACGCGAAGGTGTGGTCTTGCGTAAAAAGTTATGGGAAAACGCACGACGGCTTTATCAGCACCTTGATGGGCTCGGTTATAAACTGGGGCCGGAGCCCAGTCCCGTTATCGCTGTGTTGCTAGAGTCCAGAGAGCAGGCACGTGCGCTTTGGGAAGGATTGTTCGAACATGGCATTTACGTCAATCTGATTTTCGCGCCTGCCACACCCGGCAATGAATCATTGGTGCGTTGTAGTGTCAGTGCTGTCCATACTGGCGAGCAGATAGATCATATTTGCCAGGCCTTTGCCGAACTTCGTGAACTTGCATCGGCAAGCTAGTATTGAAACTGACTTCGTCATGGCCGTGTCATCCAGACGCGGAACAGTAGAGCAACTGTAGACAAATCATGCGGACATTACTTGCCTTTATACTTGCCTATCCTCGGCGCAGCTCTATCATGCTGGCCGCATTGCTGGTAGCAGGGCTTGCCGAGGGACTTAGTTTAACCACCCTGTTACCTTTGCTTTCAACGGTAGGGGGAGAAAGTGCGGAATCAGGTGTCGGCGCCTATATCGTGCAGAACCTCCGTGCTGTTGGCATTGAGCCTTCTATTGGTGTAATGCTACTGATCATTGTTGGTGGCATGATAGTCAGGAGTTTGTTGGTTCTATTGGCAAACCGGCAGGTCGGCTTTACCGTAGCGCATGTAGCGACATCGCTGCGCCTGGAGCTTATCGAGGCACTCCTGGCAAGCCGATGGGAATATTACTTGCGCCAGAAAACAGGATCGCTTGCCAACTCGGTGGCAACAGAGGCCTACCGCGCTGCTACCGGCTTCGAATTCGGTGCCAATGCCATAGCTTTTTTTCTGCAAGTGGTGGTGTATGCAGCGGTGGCATTCATGATTTCCTGGCAGGCCACACTTATTTCACTCGTGATGGGTGTGATCTTTCTGGCTGTATTGCATCGACTGGTAGAGGCGGCGGGTCGTGCGGGGAGCAGGCAAACTCAACTTCTTCGATCATTGTTATCCTACCTTACTGATGTATTGGGCTCAGTCAAACCATTAAAGGCCATGGCAAGGGATAACGTCGCAGATGCCATCCTCAGGGAGCAAACGATCCAGCTGGAAACAGCCATGCGTAAGGAGGTCATTAGCAAAGAGGCATTACGTGCGCTGCAAGAACCCATGCTCGCTGCATTAGCAGCCGCTGGTCTGTACGTGACGATAGTCTGGTTGCAACAAACCCTGGTATCGGTAATGGTGCTGGTATTTTTGTTGACGCGCGTACTTGGGCTTTTGAACAAGACACAAAGACGCTTTCAACAAATGAAGGCACAGGAGAGTGCCTATTGGGCATTACGTGCCGCAGCTGAAGAGGCCCGAAGTGCAAGTGAAAGCTTAACGGGGACCAAACAGCCCAGCCTTGAGCATTCAATAAACGTGCGTAATGTCTGGTTTAACTATGGTGCGATCAGTGTGTTCCGTGGACTGGATATGCAGATACCCGTGAAGGCTTTAACCGTTGTTGTTGGCTCATCAGGCATAGGCAAGAGTACGCTACTTGATCTGTTGTGTGCACTGGTAAGGCCAGACAGAGGCGAAATCCTGATAGACGGTGTATCACTGAACGATATTGACCTGCGGCGTTGGCGACACATGATTGGTTACGTACCACAGGATACTATCCTGTTGCATGACAGTATTCTCAACAATATTATCATCGGAGAACCTGATCTGACTGAAGCGGATGCAGAGCGGGCACTCAGACAAGCTGGTGCATGGGGCTTCGTTGCTGCCTTTCCCCAGGGCATACATACCGTAATCGGTGAGCGAGGGGGAAGACTCTCAGGGGGACAGCGTCAACGCATCGCTATTGCCAGGGCATTGGCACACAAACCCTGTTTCTTAATTCTTGATGAACCGACAAGCGCACTCGATCCTGACAGCGAGCGGGTGATCTGCGAAACATTACGTACATTGTCGAACAATCTTACTTTGATAGCTGTGTCTCATCAGGCCGCTGTGATCGAAGCTGCCGATCATTTGTTTCGTCTGTCTGATGGTAAGGCAATATTGATTGAAAACAAATCTGTCCCAGAAAAAAAAGAGGCGATTGTTTAAGGTCTCTAAAGTATTCCATGATAGTTTTATCAGGCAATATGTCGGTAGATTTCACGAAAACATCCGTTATAAATATTTAACTTACCGTAACTGTATGAAATATAATATATTTTATTCTGGCATGTAATTTGCTAAATTATTGGAAAAAGTATGTCCCTAATTTAGTTAAGGTAAAGAATATTGAAAAAATTTATTATCCTTGTATCAATAACAGTCTTTCATTTATTAGCTTCCACTGTGGTATACGATGGGTTACTAAGTATTGATTATACCGACGATTCCCTGGCAGGATCTTTGCCGTTAGGTGCATCACACGATGTCGCCGAAACTCAGGGGGCGCAAGGTTGGTATAACGCCAACCTTTCAGCAACACAAGACGTTACCTTAACCTACCAGTATCTTGGATTTGAAGCCGGGTGGACGAACACGTTCCTGGTTGATGGTAGCCAGGTTTTTTGGAATCGCACTGGAAGTATAGATTCTGTTGATTTCTTTGCTTCATCCGTTGCTGATATTGCAACCTCCTCTGCGGTTAACGGCGCTTTCCTTAACTTCGCCTTTGGTATCTTGATTGGCGGTAATGCAGGCTTTGGCGTTGTGAACGGTGCTAATAACCCACCGATTGATACATTTAATCCTGCTAACGGCTTGGGTATGCCGAACTTCTTTTTAGGTTATGCTGATTCAGAACATAACTCAGTTTATATAGCACTGGATGATGGTGGTGGTGCGCCATGGACCAACACCAGTATTGATGACGATAATCATGATGATTTGGTGGTTAAGGTAACCGCGGTCGCTGTAGCCGAACCCACCAGCCTGGCTCTAATGGGACTAGGTCTGGCAGGACTAGTATTTAGCAGACGTAAAAGACTTCAATAGTTGTTGAGCATCTCTTGTTCACAGCACCCCTTTCATTGGGGCGTTATGACGTTAGGCTTAATAGAAAGCTGTTTTCAGGACAGGTCTAGCAAAAAATACAAAACCCTAACACACTCACAGAGATAACAGTTAAAGTAATAAAGACTAGCAATTTCATAACAAAAATACCCTCTGATTTGATTTAAAGATTATACAACCTGAAGCAAGGTATAGAGTCAATAAGTAATTTGTATATAGAATTTCAATGCATAAGCAAACCTTGCTCACAAACAGAAGCCAAATTTCTTAACGATGGCGCTCCCTAGGGGAATCGAACCCCTGTTTCCGGCGTGAGAGGCCAGCGTCCTAACCGCTAGACGAAGGGAGCATAACAGAGATGGAATACTCGAATCGGTGGTATTATACGTGCCTGCCATGACTGCTCAAGATGTCCGGGCAAATTAATTGATTAAGCAACAGAGAATATGAAGAAGGAAGCGCAAGATAAAGTCAGCGTGTTAAAGCCCCGGCCGCGAATTATATCCCGTAACGAGCATATTATCTCCCGTAATAATATCAGCGACAGCGCTTTGAAGGTGTTGTATCGGCTGAAAAATGCAGACTATCAGGCTTACCTGGTTGGCGGCAGTGTCAGGGATTTGTTACTTGGCAGAGAACCCAAGGATTTTGATGTGGTGACCGATGCCCATCCCGAGCAGGTAAGGGAACTGTTTCGTAACAGCATATTGATTGGACGGCGATTCAGACTTGCGCATGTCCGTTATGGCCGGGAGATTATTGAAGTATCCACCTTTCGTGCTCCACATCATGTGGCGGATGGTGCCGGGCACATGGTGGATGGCCGGATCGTTCGCGACAATGTCTACGGTACGTTAGAAGATGACGTATGGCGTCGGGACCTTACGGTAAATGCCCTGTATTATAATATTGAGGACTTTTCTGTCATCGATTATACAGGCGGTATGCAGGATATCCTGGCCGGACGAATACGCCTGATTGGTGAGCCGCGACAGCGATTCATCGAAGATCCGGTACGTCTGCTGCGAGCGGTCCGGTTTGCAGTCAAGCTTGGTTTTCGAATTGATCCCGATACAGAGAAGACCATTATCGCACTTGCACATTTATTAGAGGAAATGCCACCGGCACGGTTGTTTGAAGAAATTCTCAAGCTTTTTATGGGCGGCTATGCGGTACAAACTTTTGAACAGTTGCGTCATTATGGCTTGTTTGCGCCACTCTTCCCGCAGACCGAGGCAACCCTTGCGCAGCAGGAGGGTGGGTTTCCACATATGCTGTTGATCCATGCGCTGAATAATACCGATAAAAGGTTGGCAGAAAACAAACCCGTCACACCCGGCTTTCTCATTGCTTCGCTATTCTGGATACCGATGAATATAATGGCGAAGGAATACATGGCTAATGGTCTAAGTGAAACAGATGCCATACATTTAGCCGGCGATGTGGTTATCTCCAAACAGATAACACGGACAGCTATACCGAGAAGGTTTACCCGCATTGCCCGTGAGATCTGGCAGTTACAACCTCGTTTGAAACGTCAGGGCGGCAAGCGTTCGTTACGCCTGCTCGCGCATCCCCGCTTTCGAGCCGCTTATGATTTCCTGTTACTGCGTGCCCAGGCCGGTGAGGATGTTCAGGAATTGGCGGATTGGTGGACTCACTTGCAGGAACAGGATCACGCTAAGCCGGATACTGAGCAAAAAATAACTAGTGGGATTAAAGGACGTCATCGCAGACGACCAGAAAAAATTTGATTTCATGACAATTGCCTACATCGGCATGGGCAGTAATTTAGACGGACCTGAATTACAGTTAGCAAGTGCATTGAAGGCGTTGCAGGGTATTCCATCGACTGAGCTGTTGCAATATTCTTCCTTCTACCAGAGTCAGCCGCTGGGGCCACAGGATCAGCCTGATTACGTTAATGCAGTGGCTGAATTAAACACCTCCCTGACGGCGTTGACGCTGCTGGATCATTTGCAAGCTATTGAGTCCGCGCAGGGCCGGCTGCGGGATGCGGAACGCTGGGGGCCGCGGACACTTGATCTGGATCTGCTTGTGTTTGGCGAACAGCAAATACAAGATGCACGTTTGACAGTGCCCCACCCTGAAATTGCCAGGCGTAATTTTGTCTTGTTCCCGCTAGTTGAACTCACTTCTGATCTCGTGATCCCGGCGATGGGTTCGGTCAATGATCTGCTTAAACAGGTTGGTACGACCGGATTAAGAAAAATAAAGCATAAATGAGTGAAAGCGAAAGCGCATTACTAATCGTCAATACAGGTGACAGATTTTGATCTGACGGAAGCTACAAAGGGTTACAATTCATTATTACAGAATATTTACCGTCGGCCGGTACGGTATTATCTTTATCTGAACAGATGAATGAAAAATAAAATTACACTAACCAAGCTACGTGAAATGAAAAAGGCAGGCGATAAGATAGCTTGCCTGACCGCGTATGATGCAAGCTTTGCTGCCTTGCTGGATGAGGCCGGCATAGACGTGCTGCTGATCGGTGATTCACTGGGGATGGTATTACAGGGTGAGGATAATACACTCAAGGTGACTGTCGCTGATATGCTCTACCATACTCGCCTGGTAAGCCGTGCTGGCAGGAGGCCGCTGATTGTGTCTGATATGCCTTTTATGAGCTACGCCACGCCTGCACAGGCACTGGGTAATGCCGCTCGACTGATGAGTGATGGTGGTGCAGAAGTGATAAAGATCGAAGGTGGAGAAAACCTGCTTGAGGTTGTACAACACCTCAATAGACATGACATCCCGGTATGTGGGCACCTGGGATTGCAACCCCAGTCGGTGCATAAATATGGTGGTTACAGGGTGCAAGGCAGGCAACGACAAGCTGCTGAGCAGATATTGCAGGATGCGCAAAGATTACAGGATGCGGGCATCATAATGCTGGTGCTCGAATGTATACCGGCTGATCTTGCTGCGAACATAAGCAGTGCCCTTGATATCCCGACCATTGGAATCGGAGCAGGGCTAGACTGTGATGGTCAGGTGCTGGTGTTGTATGACATGCTGGGGATTTCGGCGCGCATACCAAGCATGGCCAGGAATTTTCTCGAAGGCAAGGCTAGCGTGCAGGATGCCGTGCGCAGTTATGTCGAGGCTGTCAAGGCGGCAAGTTTTCCGGCGCCGGAGCACAGCTTTAAATAATAAAAACTTAAAATTACCAGGCATCAAAACAACATGAAACCCTCAACAAGCCAGAAAACAAAGTCCGTTGCTAACATGGAGCTTGTCTATGATCTGCCGGCGTTGCGCAGCATCATAGCTAAATGGAAGCATGCAGGCGCCAGTATTGCATTTGTACCGACCATGGGTAATTTGCATGATGGACATCTGTCTTTATTGGAGCGGGCAAGCACAATGGCTGATCACACTATAGTCAGTATCTTCGTAAACCCTATCCAGTTTGGTTTGGGAGAAGATTACCAGCGTTATACCAGTACCCTTGATGAAGACGCAGAAAAGTTGACTGCTAATGGACTGGACATGCTGTTTGTCCCGAATCTCGAACAACTCTATCCATCTGGCATTGATGCGGATACCCGTGTAACGGTACCGGAACTCTCCAATATTTTATGTGGAAAATTTCGGCCGGGACATTTTTCGGGTGTCACAACCGTGGTAACGAAGTTACTTATCAACACACAGCCTGACATAGCCCTGTTTGGTGAGAAAGATTATCAACAATTATTAATCATTCGACGGATGGTTACCGATCTGTGTCTACCAGTGGAAATTGTCGGTATGCCCATTGTGCGTGAAGCAGATGGACTGGCGATGAGTTCACGTAATGCTTATCTGAATCCGCAAGAGCGCAGCAAGGCTTCGATGATTTATAAGGCCCTGCAAGCGGCTGCCGAGCGTTTGCGGCGCAACCCCGAAGATATTCCTGCAATAGAGAGCGAAGCCGCATTGTCACTGGATTCTGTTGGATTCCGGGCGGAATATTTCAGTATCCGCCGGCTCGATGATCTCGCTGAGCCGCGCCCAGGGGACCGTCGTTTTTCAATCCTGGTAGCTGCGTGGTTGGGCTCAGCGCGATTAATCGATAACATCAAAGTAGAATTGAATGAATAAAGGTTACCGGGGCCGGCTTTTTAATGTGTTGATGTTGAATTGAAGATTTAAATCGGCCATACTTATTTTCTGTGTAGCCACATGACGGTATAAAAATGCAACTTATTGTTTTAAAAGCAAAATTACATCAAGCCTGTGTCACCCATGCGGAACTCGATTACGAGGGTTCGTGTGCGATCGATGGCAAGTTACTGGATTTGGCAGGTATCCATGAATATGAACAGATCCAGATTTATAACATCAGTAATGGCGCACGTTTCACAACCTATGCCATACGGGCAGAAAATGGCTCAAGGGTTATTTCTGTCAACGGCGCCGCAGCACATAAGGCCAAGCCGGGTGACCGTGTCATCATTTGCAGCTATGGCAGCATTGATGAAAAGGACATCAGCAGATATAAACCTACTCTCGTCTATCTCGACCAACAAAATCACATCAAACAGATAAAAGATAATATACCTGTCCAGGCAGCATAGTCTGGATCAAATAAGCGGTTTTATTCTTCAGGAAACAGTCATTCTGGCCCCGGATCTGCTAAAGAAATTTCCGCTTTAGTCGATGGCTAAGGATGTCTGCGCGCATTTTTGTATAAATTTCAATATGCAAAACCAGTTATGTGTGGTCATGCTGAGTAGTGTCAGCATAAATATTAAGTTTAAACAAGCAGGAAACCGTGAAAAACAAAATTGAAGAATTGCAAATTCTATTGGTTGAGCCTTCAAGCTCACAGTCAAAAATCATTATCAGACAATTCGATGAGTTGGGTATCTCTAGTTATGAATGGTTGAAAACTGGAACCGATGCCCTGGCCCGGGCCAACAGTACAAGCCCGGATTTGATTGTCAGCGCCATGTATTTGCCTGATATGACAGGCACTGAGCTGGTCCATTCACTTCGCTGCGATCAGGAAAACCATGAGCTGGTCTTTATGCTTATTTCAACGGAGACATCTTTTTATCAACTCGATCCAATTCGGCAGGCTGGCGCGACAGCGATACTGCCAAAGCCCTTCACTTCATCGCAGTTGAAAAAAGCCTTGCTTACCACCATGGATTTTCTTGATATAGGACAGTTACAGTTGGAGAATTTCGAGCCGGAGAAACTCAACGTGCTGGTTGTTGATGACAGCGAGTTTGCCCGCAAGCAAATAATAAGAACGCTCAGCATGATGGGGATAGAAAATTTTGCCCAGGCTGAAGACGGTAAAAATGCTATCCCGATTATTAATAATGAATATTTTGATCTGATTATTACCGATTACAATATGCCCGAACTGGATGGCAAGGCGCTTATTGAATATATTCGTAACGAAAGTATGCAGCGTGCAGTGCCTATATTGATGGTGACATCTGAAGGCAGTATGAACAAGCTTGCAGTAGTTGAGCAATTGGGTGTATCAGCAGTTTGTGATAAACCCTTCGATCCAAAAACAGTCAAGGGCGTGATCGAATTAATCATGACGGCGTAGCCAGGCGTAGGAGTTGTGCGCTAAATAGTTGAAAGTCGACGCTAAAAAGCAGAGTATGGCCCTGTCTTTTCTATTCTGGTTTCAGTCTGATTGTTATGGATAAACTATCGATTACTGCCTGTGTAATCATTATTGGCAATGAAATTCTTTCAGGTCGTACGCAAGATGAAAATCTATCATTTATCGGCAAGCGATGTGATGAGTCAGGTATCCATCTAACGGAAGCGAGGGTAATCCCTGACGACGAGACAGTTATTGTCGCAACAGTCAATGAAGTCCGCAATAATCACACTTATGTCTTTACCACTGGCGGCATAGGACCCACTCATGATGATATCAGCACTGCAGCAATAGCAAAGTGTTTCAAGGTCAAGATTGAGCGAAACCCTGCAGCGGTTGCTGCTCTGGAAAAATATTATGAAGCCGGCAAGCTTAATGAGGCACGGCTTAAAATGGCCAACATTCCGGC
Organism: Pseudomonadota bacterium; assembly: GCA_022562175.1. GTDB lineage: Bacteria > Pseudomonadota > Gammaproteobacteria > Eutrophobiales > Eutrophobiaceae > B75T3L11. The sequence goes on from JADFPU010000037.1 coordinate 13,886, forward strand.
TGGCGCGATATTGATTGATAATCCGGTAAGTGGCGCACCCGGTTTCCAGATCGAGAATGTGTTTGTCTTGCCCGGTGTGCCCATGATCATGCAGGTGATGTTTGATGGTTTAGTTGATCGGTTGGCGGGTGGGTTACCCATACTGACAGACAGCATTGTAACGAATCTTACTGAAGGAACGTTGGCAGAGGGTCTCAGTGCGCTGCAGGATAAATATCCCGCAGTCAGTATTGGCAGTTATCCATATTTCAAACAGGGTAAACTGGGCGTGAACCTCGTGATCCGCTCAACAAATAAGGATGCACTTGTCAATTCAGGGGAAGATATTGCAGCATTAGTGACTAGCCTTCAAGGCAGGATCCTTGGTTAATAATAAAAAGTAAGATCAAATATGTGCATACTGTTTAATCAGCTTAATGACTTCGCCCGGTTGATCGAGCGATAGAAAATGTCCGCCATTGCTGACCATTTCAAGCTTTGCGCCGGGGATATCTTCAAGATTGCGTGTTCGTTCCTGTTCATGTGACCAGTCCTTATCTCCATAAACAAGCAGCACAGGTAGCTTGATTTGACCGTATTTTGTGCGTGCCTGCTCCCATCTATATGCATTACGAATGAGATTAATGAAACTCCGGTAGTGTCCCTTGCGGACACCGGCATCCCAGACCTGTTTGAGAAAATTCGTTGTCAGGGCACTGTTATCCGTTACACCACCTTGTAAAATCAACTTTTCCAGCAGCGGATTCCTGAACCGCATGACGGTTTCACCCAGCACAGGAATGCGTGCCAGAGTAAAGATTAACCAGGCAACAAAATTTCCCCGTTCAATGCCTCTGCCCTTTCCGTAGTCATAAGGATTAATAGCAATAACATTTTTTATTCGTTCACTGTGTCTGGCCGCGAGCAGTAATGAGATAGAGCCACCGATAGAAACACCTGCTAGTGTAGCGTTTTCAATATTCAGCTCATCTAAAAATCCCTCAACAGTGTTAACAAAGAGTTCCGGCACATAATCAGTCTTGGGGATGTCGGAGAAGCCATGGCCCGGGTAATCCAGCGCGTATAGAGTAAAATCTTTGGCAAGTTCCGGTATTACCTTCTCAAAGATGTCCAGTTGTGTCCGCAGAGTGTGTAGCAAGACCAGGTTAGGTCCTTGACCCGTCTTGATGTAGCGAATGCTGATATTATTAATGTCTACATATTGAATAGAAATATTTCTGCTCCAGTATAATCTCTCAGGTGTTTGTGGTGGCGTCCGCAGCGCTTCCATAAGCATCGAAATGAAAACCGGCAATAAAATAAACGCAGCAATGCTTAACAAGCAGGTGGTTAAATTCATATGTTTCCTCTAAACTATCAACACTAACTTTCATTATGCAAGTTAAGAATTATAGTATATAGCTTTTATTTTGCAAGTAACTTGCCAGTCAGATCGTGTAAAAAATAATGACTAAGCAAAAACAACAGAAACAACTGAAATCAATGAGCTTCAAACGCTCCGTGTGTCCTGTAGCATGTACCCTCGATCTCATTGGCGACAAATGGACCTTGTTGATTATCCGGGATTTGTTTTTCGGCAAGACCCGCTATAAGGAGTTTCAGGAGTCCACGGAAAAAATACCCACCAATATCCTTGCATCCCGGCTACAACAATTGAAAAAGGCCGGCCTGATTACAAGAACCCCTTATCAAAAACGCCCGCTACGGCATGCATATCAGTTGACCGAGACTGGACGCAGTCTTGGCCCCGTTATAAAAGCCATTGTTAACTGGGGCAGTGAACAATTACCCGGCACAATTTTGCCTGATAAAGTCGGCAAATAAAAAAAGAGTTAGCGGTTACCTGGTATTCACACAGCATAAGGAGATAACGTATGCCATTAATCTTGATCTGGACAATTTTGATATCGGTGTGCTGAGAAGGACTATATGGGTTTTACGCTAACTCATTAACGGTTGCTAATCGGTAACTAGTACTTCGACCACCACCCGGGTTTTTGATAAGAATACCTCGACCTAGCAACTCTTGTATGTCTCTCAGAGCTGTATCCGTAGAGCACTTAGCAAGCTTGGCATATTTAGATGTGTTCATATGCCCTTCAAATCCATTGAGCATACGGTTAATGATGAGTTGCTGGCGTTCAGTTACCGGTTGCTGATTAATCTTTTCCCAAAGTTTGGCTTTATAAAGAACAGATGCCAGTGTGTCATTAGCACTTTCAATCGCCCGGTCGAGACAATCAAGAAACCAGCTAAGCCATTCTGTTACATCAAGACCAGCACGTTGCTGTTGTTCCAGATTGTCATAATAAGCCTTTCGTTCGAGTTCGATTTGAGAAGACATACTATAAAAACGTTCCTTGCTCGCATCAGCACGTGCAAGCGACATATCGGCAATAGCGCGGGCAATACGTCCATTGCCGTCCTCAAACGGGTGGATAGTGACAAACCAGAAATGCGCAAGTGCTGCTTTGAGTACCGGGTCTATGGTTTGATGATCATTAAACCAGCTTAAAAACCGCAGCATCTCTGTTTCAAGTCTATCCGCATCGGGCGCTTCAAAATGGATTTTTTCTTTACCAATAGGACCGGATACAACTTGCATCGGCCCGGCATCCGGTGTGCGCCATGCTCCAACGGTTATTATTCTTATGCCACTACGACCCGTCGGAAACAGAGCAGCATGCCATCCAAATAAACGTTCATCTGTTAGCGCCTGCTCATACTGCTGAGTGGCATCCAGCATCATCTCGACAACACCATCAACATTGTGTCCAGCAGGTATCAAACCACCGGTTTCAATACCCAGACGCCGGGCAATCGAAGAGCGAACCTCATCCGGGTTGAGGTTTTCACCCTCAATGGCAGACGATTTGACAACATCATTTGTCAGGGTTCTTAGACTGGCTTCTGTCCTCAGATCAAAGCCCAGGGCCTTCATCTGTCCGAGTAACTCTCCCTCTCGAAC
>JADFPU010000038.1 GCA_022562175.1 Pseudomonadota bacterium
AATGTGTTGACGACCTCCGCGAACTATTAACAGAGGGGTCACCGGCAGAACGGAGGACTGTCATAAGAGGTTTTGTCAAAAAAGTGAAAGTGACCGGTAACGAAGTTGTCTTGAGTTACACAATGCCCTTAATACCTGATTACTTGACCATGGAAAAAGAGGGAGTTCTACCTATCGTACACTATCGCCCACGCGACTGGACTCGAACTAGTGTTTATTACGCTAGAGCAAATGTAACGGAAAAAGTTCTACCTTTGATACCCCAGCCCCGCCAAGACCACAACTCCCAGAATTCACCCCAAATCCTCGGTAGATTCGTTTGGCGCCGGGGTTTCGGCAACCTTTGGCGCTGTCCACTCACCAACGATATTGCAGAGGCGCACTGAAGCCAGTCCCCGTCTGGCTCAATAATGCGATGAAATGATCCCAGGTGATCTACCGAGCTGACCTGCATTCTCAGCACAATCAGCTTTGAGCCAAGTGTCAGCTTCAGCTCTGCCCCATTCTAAACGGCTAGTGCCGCACGCCGGGCAGTTTAAGCCGATCTTTGCCACAAGAGCAGCCATCAATGTTTGACAAACAAGCGCGAAATGTTTAATGTATTGCCGTAGTGGACGTCGATGAGAAACCAATAAATAACCGTTCTGGCCACCGAGCACTTTTCAAACAGCGCGTTATCCCTCAAGCAGGGGTTAAGGTAGGAGAAAAAGCTTTGTGGGGAAAAATCACGGCATCACCCTTCACACAATGTTAATGAAAAAACCAAATCCTTCAATAGAGGCATCGATATCCAGTTCGTCGGCATCAAACCGGAACGGCATCGTCCTTACCGCACCGTCGCGTAGCAAAGCACCCGGCGCGACCTGACGCGCCATCTTCAGGATCATCATCAGCATGCGCTTGAAATTTCGCCGTCGCAGCTCCGGGTCAAGTGCGTCCCAGGTCAGGGCAACGAGCTTATCATAGGCCGCATGATGGTGAAGGTGCTCGAGTACCAGCCGGTTGCGCACCATGGCTTCCGCCACCCGCGTCGGGGCGATTTCAGCGAGCGAGATCACCTCATCCAGTGCGCCTTCGCGCAACAGCCTGTCGGTTTTACGATCCAGGGGTGCATTTAGATTGTGTTTGTGATCCGCGGGCGTACCGGGATGATGCGACAGGAGGCGCTGCTCCGCGGCGCTCAGTATGCGCTTGGGGGTGTGGTGCGACCTGGTTGGAAGATCTGAGTCCTCTGCCAGATGGAGATGATTACCGGTCAGGACGTCAGCCCGGTCGCGCGCTTTTTTTTTACGTCACCCTGTAAGCTGAGCTGCCAGGACTCACCATCATCTATCTTGGATTCGTCGGCAAGATTGCTCCAGATTTCATCAATGACATCATCCACTTTGCGGTCGCTCACTTCGTTCAGCCACATCTTGTCGCGTAAGGCGGAATGGGCGGCCATGTGGATTAATTCGGATCGGCCTTGCGTTTTGGATTCCGCTTCACTGTCGGTCAACAACTGCATCCCGAGCAAGGTCATATCGATGGCGCCCCGGACGGAGGCACCCAGGCGTATATCCTCATGAGTGCGGGTTCGGCGACAGATTTCAACGGCGGTTTCGACCAGAAAAGAAACATTGATCCATGCTGGAGTGTCATGGCTGGCAAGCTGCTGTAATACGATTTCCTTTTCATCGTCATGGCTCTGGTAATCCATCCATACCGAGCAGAATCTGTCCCGTAGCGCGCGACTGATACGAAGGGTGCCGACGTCGTCGTAGGGATTGAGGGAAGCGACCACCCGGAAATCCGGCTTTGCCTCCACGGTACCCAGGCGTGGTACTGGCACCGCGCGTTCCGACATGGCCGTGATGAAGACGTTACTGGTGTCGTCCGGTAGCCGGTTGAATTCCTCAATATAAAGGAGACCACCTTCGCGCATGGCGCGGGTAAGTGCGCCATACTCGAAATGCTCGGCCTTGTACCCCTCGGACAAAACCAGCGCGGGATCGAAATTACCCAGCAGCTTGGTGGCAGTTAGATCGCTGTTCCCGGTCACCCAAAAGAATGGAAATCCTGCTTCCTCGACTATCGCCTTTAGCATCGTCGTTTTGGACGTGCCGGGCGGCCCCTCCAGGAACACGTTGCGACCACATTGCAGCGCGGCCAAGACCACCATCGTCTCCCGTCGACGACCGACCAGTCTACCGAGAACACGTTTGTGTAAATCCCGCATCAGTCAGTGATGACCGTGATATGAGAATGAATGTTTGCGCGTGAGGTTCGTGCTTCGTCCGAAAATCACGCGTTTGCGTGTGCCGGGGCACCGGCCGCGACCTCTCGTCTGGGTAGCCCGATGAGTTCGCGATATTCGTTACCATCTGCGACTTCCCGGCCCAGCAGTTCAGCTAACATCTTAAAACGCTTAAAATTATCGGCGTTTGATGTGATCAAGTCGTCCTTATGTGGATAATCCCAAATCGTGTCCTCCATGCCAACTCGCACATGCAGGCCAAGCAGCATTGCCATTGTCGCCACGTAACTCGATGCCCGGCCGGCCGCGCATACGATGATGATCGATTCCTGATCAATGTCGTAGATCAATTCGCACAGGTGCATCAACGTGTGCACCATCTGCCGCGGATTGTGCATCGGGCTACCGCCCGGCAGGGCCGCAAGTATGATCCAGAAGTACGGCTTCTCCAAGAGGCCGGTCTTGATCAAGTACCGGTCCGCATTGTCCACATCGCCATCCGAATAGACGGCCACCTGCGGCTTGACACCCAATTCCTGGCATAGTCGCGTCTTTTCGATCAAGACATGGGGTGGTTTGGCAAACAGTGTGTCTCCACAAAAACAGGCCGTCGAATTGACTGGTGTTACCTCGAGCAGACGATCGCTGAGCAACGACACCATACGGTCCCACTCTCCATCCATGAACGGAACCATGCAGCCGTCATATACTGGCATCGGGAATTCATCGCGGATCGGATCAATACATTTGTGATACAGTTCCGGGTCGAGTACGTTGTAACCGTCCTCGTCACGAACGTGGACATGAACCGTGCTGGGACCCAGTTCCGCGCACTCGCGGGCCGACTTGATAATATCGTCAGGCGCGATAGGCAGATTCGGATTGGACTTCTTGCTCCAAAACGCGCCATTGATGGTCTGCGAAATGACGATCTTTTCGGGAATCTTCCACTTGGGGTAGACCTCGATGTCGCCGTACTTGGAGGTAAACGGATCCACGATTTCCGGCAAGCCGTACGGGATCCAGTGGGCCTTGAACTCTTCTTTCTTCTTTAGTTCTTCGATGTATTTCCAGTTAACTTTGTCGCGCTTTGCCATGATTTCTATCCTCGGAATCTATTCACTTTTGTCGAAATGGAATTCTCCACACAGTTACAAAATGAATATAGTGTAATCAAAGTCAGGAAGCTTGTTTCGTTCTGCAAGGATATATGGCTGATAGTGCAATTCTTCTTCGCCCAATACCTTACATTAGATTTTTTACCCCCTATCCTGACCTTCTCCCCTCAAGGAGGTTGTCGCAAAAGGGTGATCGTCACCCTGATCAAGAGCAGGTAAAATAAGCAGCACCCACCATAGAGAATCAAGGCGATGACGACAACAGCACTGGAATTAAATCGAGATCAACAAATGAAATTATTTGAGCCCTTGCCGACTACCGGGCAACCCAGGTATGGCCACTCCGCCACGGGACGAGTCTTCCTCGATCCAGAGCCGGAGACACTCTATCTGGGGCAGATTTCCATTGAACAACATCTGCGCCTGTCAGGGATAACCGAGCCGTTCATTGTACGCCGCCTGTTGGCGGAGCAGGATTGGAGAGCGTTTGAGTCAAACTACGCAGAGACAGGCCGCGCGCCGTATTCACCGAGAAGTATGCTGGGATTAATCCTGTACGGCATTATGCAGGGAGTGAGTTCATTACGCGGCCTGGAACGCTTGGCGAGGCTGGATATTGGCGCGATGTGGGTCAGTGGGGGAAACTGTCCGGATCATGCGAATATCGGGCGGTTTATCAGCATGCATGGAAAGTTACTGACGGGCGAATTCTTTGTGGGCTTAACACGTAGCGTCTTGACCGAGACCAAGACAGGCGGGAAACGCTTGGCAGGAGACGGGACTGTCATAGAGGCAGCATGCTCACACTATCATTTGTTAAAAGAAGAAGCGGCAAAGCAGAGCTTGGCCCAGGCAGAGCAGTCCCCCAACGACGGGCGCAGGCAGGCCGCGTTGCAGCAGATACAATGGGCGCATGAGACCTTGCAAACACGTAAAGCGGCGCAGCGAAGCAAAGGTAAGCCAGGGGACAAGGTTTGTGTCAGTCTGCAAGAGCCGGAAGCGATGGTGCAGCCGTTGAAACGAGGACGCGGGACCGGGCCATCTTATAAGCCATCTGTCGTCGCTAACGAAGGACGTGTTGTGTTAGGGATAGGGGTTCACCCGTCGAGTGAAACACCCCTGGTGGCGGACATGTTGAGGCAAAGCGAAGTCATCAGTGGGAACACGGTAGAAGAGCTGTTATTGGATGCGGGTTATTGTAGTCATAAGATACTTCAACTAAGCGTTGCACAGGATATCAGCCTGCTGTGTCCGGAAGGGAAAGTGGCGGGACAAGTAAAACAATCAGGCAAATACTATCCTAAGGCACAGTTTCGTTATGATGAGACCCGTGATGCCTACCTGTGTCCCAACCAGCAATGGTTGACGCCACTTGATCGCTACCGGGGCAATGTGCAAACGCAGGCATACGTTCGCTATACGACCCCTGCCTGCAAAGACTGTCCGGTCAAGACACATTGTACACGAGGCAAACGTCGAACCATCAAACGCTATCCAGGCGATGAATTGAAAGAAGCACTACGCATTGTGATGCAACAACCGCAGGCACAAGCTATCTTTGCCAAACGGCAGGCGATGGTGGAACCCGTGTTCAGCATACTCAGACTAAAACAAGGGTTGAATCGATTCCGGCGTCGCGGATTAGCGGGTGTGAAATGTGAGTTTGCTTTGCATATACTGGCCTACAATTTAAGCCGGGCAGTGGTTGCCCGTTCAGACTTTATTTATGCCTTGTTAAAGGGTTGTCTGATGCATTTATTGCCTCAAAACTTCATCAGTTGGCCATCAAATATTCGGCAAGAACAATTACTGCAGATGGCGTATTGAAACACCGAATAGATGATACATCAGAAAATTTATCGCCTTTTGCGACAACCTCCTTGGAAGGAGGAGGTACGATTACAGGGATATAATCGGTAGAGCCGTGTCTGGAACGAAGGTCGAGAGAACGTCTGGACGAATATAGGATATATTCGGGTGAAAATGTCTGGAACAAATTTTCCAACACGTTCTCGAGGTAGGGCGACGCAGGAACGCCTACACGGATGTAGGTGGTAGAGTAATGCAGGAGCAATTACCGAGCCAAAGCCGAGGAGGGACGATTCTTTCACGGTTACTATGATCATTATTGTTTTCTGCCGTTGTATGTGTTTTGTCGTGCTCAACTGTTGGTCAGTTATCTTCGTCCCAGCAAGATCGATGGGGCGAAACATGCCTGGGCAATATTGGCGTTGTTAGTGAAACGCTTACGTCAGGTGTGGCCGAAGGTGCGGATTATCTTCCGCGCTGACTCGGGTTTTTGCCGCTGGCGGATGTTGCGCTGGTGTGAACGTCACGATGTAGGCTATATCGTCGGCATAGCGCAAAACAAGCGTTTAAACGCCTTTATCCAACCGCATCTGGAAGCGGCAGCAGCGTCCTTTGCCGAGTCGGGCACTAAAGTCCGTTGGTTTACGTATCTTCACTATGCAGCGAAAAGCTGGGACCATCCGCGACGGGTGATTGCCAAGATAGAACATACCGATAAGGGCAGTAACCCCCGTTATGTGGTGACGAATCTGGAGAGTGAGGCACAAGCTTTGTACGAGAAGCTCTATTGTGCCCGCGGTGACATGGAAAACAAAATTAAGGAACAACAGTTGGACATGTTCGCCGACCGTACCAGTTGTCAACGCTGGTGGCCCAATCAGTTTCGGCTCTTGCTTTCTTCTCTGGCTTACACGTTACTGGAAGCCATTCGTCGCTTAACATTTAAAGGCACCGAACTGGCCAATGCTTCGACTTTGTCTCCTGAGTCGTTCTACCTCCTGCATCCATGCAGTCGTACGTCGGCACCTTACGTTTGAAGTTGCTTAAGATCGGCGCGGTGATCTTGAAAAACACACGCCGTATTCGTTTCCTGTTGTCCAGCACGTATCCCTATCAACAGTTGTTCTTTCACGTCGCTGCCAAACTCGAACCCGGATAGCTCACCACTGTTTTGAATTGACTAACGCGTTTTAACAAACGTGGCGGAGAACCATGCCTAAAGATCACGCAACGGTGTTGTTACAGGCGGAAATTGGTCACAACCGCATTAGGGTGTGACCAACCGCAAGCGAGCTAACTCAACGGCAGAGAAAAATGAAAATTAACGCATAAAATTGCTATATTAAAATTGCTCATGAAATATCCAGGCTAGCCGGTCCAGCCGAGGCCGGCGGATATGCAATTAATAGACAAAAGCAATGGTATCAAATCGTCCTGTTTTTTACTGTCTCTGAAGCGTTTCACCAATTGCACCTGCACCATACCTACTTGTTTTAATATGCCCCCGCGTCTGTGTATTTTCCGGTTAAACTTGCGGAATCGCACACCAAGCTGTTGCTCGCCTGTAAGCTTCAATATCATCTCTTTTGCGATGGCGTATTCTTTCTCGATCATACTGAATATCTCATCCCTGATCGTTTTATCTGCAATCAACTCTATGTAGGCCCGGGACACATCAAAATCTACCAATGCCAATGCTTTCTCAGCTTCGTCTATGACAAGGCGGAACAACCTTGATTCAACGAACATCCTCCTTAACAGGGATTCACCGTCTTCGCCTCGTACTTTGATAAAATCTTCCAGCGCAGTACCGATACCATACCAGGACGGTATATGGTGTCGATTCTGTGTCCAGGCAAATACCCAAGGGATAGCCCGCAGATCGTTAAGTGATTTTGCGCCAAAACGCCGCGCTGGCCGCGAGCCTATTTTCATCTGTACCAGTTCTTCAACCGGGCTTGCTGCGTTATAGTAATCGAGCAGCCCCTCTGTTTCGGTTAAGCCCCGGTAGGCGGTGTATGAGAGATTGGAAAGAGCTTCCATCGCCTGATCGAAATCCGGATTGGTTTTCAACTGCTCTTCATTAAGGGATGTCAGTATGTGTGCAAACACACTTGCTGCCAGTAGTTCCATCTGGTATTGAGCAGTACCTTCATTGGCATATTTTGATGACACCACCTCACCTTGTTCTGTGATACGCATCACCCCCTGAATCGAGCCGGCTGGCTGCGCGGCTATTGCCCGGCCTGTTGGCGCACCACCACGGCTAACGGAGCCGCCTCGTCCATGAAAGAATGATATGGTGATGCCGCTTTCATGACTGACTCTTGTCAAGCTTGCCTGCGCCTTGCTCAGCTCCCAATTAGAGGTCAAAAACCCGCCATCCTTGTTCGAATCTGAATATCCCAACATAACTTCCTGTATACCACCCTGATTTTTTATCGAACGCCGCACTACCGGGATACTTAACAAATCCTTCATGATCGTCGGCGCCGCACACAGATCGTCAATAGTCTCGAACAGCGGCACTATCGGCAGCAAACAGTTTTCAACAGCTTCACTGTCTGCAAACAAGCCCGCATATTTGGCAAGTAAATAAATTCCCAGGATATCATTGACCGATCGGGTCATGCTCAGAATAAAATGGCCGAATGCCTCTCTATCCAGTTGCTGCAATACCTCAGCAATCAGGCCAAATAAACCAAAGGTAGATTCTGCCTGTTTTCCCAGTTGGGAAAACCCGGGCAATGCGTTCAACGGCCTCGCCAGTTCAGATGTCAACCATCCACGCCACGCATCAGTATCGCTGGCTGGCGCTGTCTTTTTTCCTGTCATTTCACACCAGATAGCTTGCAAGGCCTCTGTGGTACGTGTGGTGTTCTCTCTGAGGTCCAGACGCGCTACCCGGAAGCGATAAGCCTCTGCTTGACGTCTAAATGGTGTGATTATTGAATTCGCCAGATGCTTGCAGTTTGCTTCAACCAGCCCTTGTTCCATTATCCTGATGTCGTTAATGAATTCATCTGCCGTTTGATAAACAGGAAGTGTCTGTGTCACGGATCCTGAAGCAAAACTCTCAACTGTGCCTTTCAGTTTAATAGACATACAGGCCACATATTGCCGAAATACTTCACCCGGATTGCGGGCCTGAAGTTGTTCAATTTGCTGACACTCTTCCAACAGACACTTCAAGTGTTTGTTGAACACATCCGGCACATCAATAGCATTATGAGAAACACTGAGATACTGTAACAGCCCATCCAGCCTGCGCTGATAATAATGCAATACATATTGGCGGCTGCTTAACAAGGTCTCTCGGGTAATTTCATTTGTAACAAACGGATTACCATCCCTGTCACCACCAATCCATGAGCCGAATTGAAAGAACGGTGGCAGTGAAAATTCATGTCCTGGATAATACTGTGCGAGAGCCCAGTCCAGTCGTTCCAGCGTCTCCGGTATCCGATCAAACAATGTTTGCTCAAAAAAGTGCAGGCCCCATGCAACTTCTTGCGCGACAGATGGATTTTCCAGGCGCAACTCGCCGGTCAGCCACAGCAAATCTATTTCATCACGTAATTTATCAGTGAAATTCTGCCGTTCACGTCTGGTCCAGCGAGTGGCTTCCAATCGGTATAACAACACATAAATTCTTCGATGTATTTGCAGAACCGTTACGCGTTTGGCTTCTGTCGGGTGGGCAGTAATAACCGGGCAGACTTTTACACTGTTAAGTAATGTCTGGATATCCTCTTCAGAGACTCCCGCAGCACTGGCCTGTGCAAAGACATTGGCAAAGGTGCCGGGCACATGTTCCAGACCGAGTTCATTCTCGGTTTGACGACGACGGCGCATGGCCGTGTTTTCCTCAGCTATATTCAGCAACTGAAACCAGATGCCCCATGCCTGCAGGGTATTTAACAGTAGGTCGTTATCATCTTCCGGAATAGGGACCTCACCCCGAACAACAGGCAGGATAGCTGGCTTACGTACTCTGATGACATCGAGCCATTGCTCATTCAACAAGTCAACAAGTTGCCGAGCATATTCTGCTGCGGCAGTATCGAGTAATTCAACCGCAGGGGTTTGCCCTCGAGGTATTATCTTTTCAATCACACAAAAAATTACACTCGTTAAATAATCAAGCTGCTCTGGTTTGTCACCGGCTAAACAACATGATTAAAGTATAGTAAAAAGAGATATCTTGATAACCTGATCGGAGTATGAAGATCTTTGCCGAGATCAAACTGATCCCGGGAAAAGGATAAATCCCCTTACACTACACGATCACGTGGTTCATCCCCGTCAAAGAACGCCTTGATATTTTCAATTACACGCATACCCATTTCTACTCGGGTTTCAATGGTTGCACTACCCAGATGTGGGAACAGCACAACGTTTTCCATCGCCAGCAATGCATCTGGCACAGCCGGCTCTCCTTCAAAGACATCCAGGCCGGCGCCGGCAATAGTGCCCTCATTCAATGCCTTGATCAGGGCTGATAGATCGATGACATCGCCGCGTGCGGAATTGATCAGAAATGCAGCGGGTTTCATCAACGCTAATCGTTCCGAATTAATCAGATGATAGGTTTCTTTACCGCCCGGACAGTGTAGGGAAACAAAGTCTGCCTCTTGCAGAACTTCGTCAACTGAATCACGTGCTACAGCATTCAGGGAATCTACAACATTCTGTGGCGGTGGATAAGGATCGCTAAAAATAATCTTCATGCCAAAACCATGATACGCCTTATGGGCCATGGCCCGAGCGATACGCCCCATACCAATCAGACCGAGGGTCTTGCCTGTGACCTTGGTTCCCATCATGTGAGTGGGCCGCCAACCTGTCCATTGTTTATTACGCACCTGCCGTTCACCTTCACCGGCCCGGCGCGCCACCATGAGCATTAATGTCATGGCAGTATCTGCGGTACAATCAGTGAGTACCTCTGGTGTATTGGTTACGACAAGATCATTTTGTTTGGCCGCACCCAGATCGATATGGTTAAAGCCGACACCAAAATTACCCAATATCTTCGCGTTCATCGGTTCGGCGCTTAATACCTCTGCGGAAATACTGTCAGACACAGTCGGACATACTGCATCTGCGGTACGCAGTGCCTGCTGCAGTTGTTCGGTAGTCATCGGAATATCGTCTTCGTTTAACTGCACGTCGAAGTGCTCCTTTAATTTTTCCTCAACTGCCGCCGGCCACTTACGTGTTACAATAACTTTGGGTTTAGACATTGTGCGTTCCTCGTATCTCGTTATTCGTATCTCGTAAATCGTTACGCTTCACGAATAACGCTTCACATTTCTATAACTTATCCAGAACACTCTTGACCGTCTTTGCAAACTCCGAGGGGTTAGGCACGACAGTCACACCACATTCCTGCAGGATCTCTACTTTTTCAGCTGCACTTTCACCAAATGCCGAGATGATGGCACCGGCATGGCCCATACGCCTTCCCTTTGGAGCAGTGAGTCCGGCAATATAGCCCATCACAGGTGTCTTCATATTGTCCTTATAAAAATGTGCTGCCTCTGCTTCCTGCGGCCCGCCAATTTCACCAATCATGACAACTGCAACGGTATCGGCATCTTCTTCAAAAAGCGCCAGGTGATCCTTGAAAGAGCTACCGTTAATGGGATCGCCACCTATACCTATGCTGGTGGACACACCGATATCCATTGCCTTCAATTGTGACGCGGCTTCATAACCCAGGGTCCCGGATCGACCGATAATCCCGACATTACCCTCAGCATAGATATGGCCTGGCATGATACCCATCATCGCCTTTCCCGGGCTGATGGTTCCGGCACAGTTGGGCCCGGTCAAAACCATTTTTTTATTTTCCTTGTAGCGACGCATGTAGCGCTTTACCCGAATCATGTCATGGGCGGGAATGCCATCGGTGATACAAACACAATATTTAATCCCGGCATCCGCCGCTTCCATGATACTGTCAGCGGCAAAGGGTGGCGGTACAAAGATAATACTGGTTTCGGCATCAGTCGCCTGCACAGCTTCTTTCACCGTATCAAATACTGGCCGCTGCAGATGCCTGGAACCACCCTTGCCTGGCGTAACGCCACCGACAATGCAAGTGCCATATTCAATCATCTCGGTGGAATGGAATGTTCCGATTTGTCCGGTAAAGCCCTGGACAATCACCTTTGTTTTTTCATTCAGTAAAATCGACATAGTTGTTACCCTTCTGTTTCTTATTTGCCGGTTTGTTCTTTCCAGACGGCGACCGCTTTTTCAGCAACCTCTTTTAACGTATCCGCCATAATGATCGGCAGTCCGCTTTCAGTAATAATGCGTCGTCCTTCCTCGACATTCGTCCCGGAAAGCCTGACAACCAGAGGAACTTTAAGATCGATTTTACTCACTGCCTGAATAATACCCTCTGCAACCCAATCACAACGGTTAATACCGGCAAAGATGTTGACCAGCATGGTCTCGATTTTTGGATCATCTAACACAAGATTAAATGCCTTGGCTACACGATCAGGCGAAGCACCGCCACCGATATCCAGAAAATTGGCGGGCGCCCCTCCCGAGTGCATGATCATGTCCATGGTTGCCATCGCCAGGCCGGCGCCGTTGATAATGCAACCGATATTGCCATCCAGAGCGACATAGCTTAGTCCGCGATCTGCAGCCTTCATTTCCCGCGCATCTTCCTGGGATTTATCACGCAATTCTGAAATATTTGCACGCCGGAACATGGCATTGTCATCAAACGACATTTTCGCATCCAGTGCGATGAGATGGTTGTCCCTGGTCACAACCAGTGGATTTATTTCTACCATGATAGCATCCAAATCACGAAAAGCCCGGTAACAGCCCAACAAGGTTGTCACGGTCTGACTGAGCAATGATTTGTCGATACCCAGTTTGAACGCAATCTCACGGGCCTGGAACGGCTGCATGCCAACAGCCGGTTCGACCACGACCCGAATCAACGAATCGGGCTTGTCTTTGGCGATTTCCTCGATCCCCATACCGCCCTCTGCCGAGGCAACCACCACCACACGTTCCTGCTGTCTATCGAGGACAAAGCCGATATAAAATTCTTTGTCGATATCTGAACCTGCTTCGACATAAAGACGGTGAACAATCTTACCCTGCTTACCGGTTTGAGCAGTAATCAGACGCTTGCCCAGTAATTCATCCGCAGCGCTCCAGATCTCATCATCATTGCTACAAAATTTGATACCGCCTGCCTTGCCACGGGCGCCGGAATGGATCTGTGCCTTGACCACCCATTTTTCACCACCGATTTCCTTTGCCCGGTAAACTGCCTGCTCAGGACTGTAGGCAAGTCCTCCGGCAGGTATCGTGACGCCAAAGTCAGATAGTATTTCTTTTGCCTGATATTCATGGATATCCACGTTGGATTACCTCCGACATTTAAGTTTTAAAACTGGTTATAAGTTCTCATTTAGATAAATTATTTCAACTGGCCCCAGTATCTCGCATCTCGTTATTCGTGAAGCGTATCTCGACTTTTGACGTTTCACTATATCTACTTCGAAGAAATGAGTTTTGCCTGTTCAACAATATTTCTCGCCATTCTTTCCGATGCGGCATCGATCATTTTGCCATCGAGTTGCGCAGCACCCTTACCGACCTTGGCAGCTTCCTGCAATACCTCCAGTATTCTGTTGGCGCGTGTTACCACCGCCTCCGGTGGCGACATGATTTCATTGGCAAGCGGTATTTGCTTTGGATGAATGGCCCACTTCCCTTCATAACCCAGGGCAGCAGCACGGCGCGCAGCATCCTTATACCCTTCAGCATCGTTAAAGTCTCCGAAAGGACCATCGATAGCGCGAAGACCATATGCCCTGCATGCAGTGGCCATATTCACCAGTGCGGCATGCCACTGGTCGCCGACATAGTCCGGGTTGAGCCCGCCTATGTTGACAGTACGGGCACGCATACTGGCGGCATAATCAGCGACACCGAAATGCAAGGCTTCCAGACGCTTACTGGATTGTGCGATGGCCATGACATTGGCCCCACCCAGTGCAGTTTCAATCAGACACTCAATGCCAATCTTCTTGTTGAGACCTTTAGCCTCTTCAATTTGTGTCAATAGACAATCGACCATATAGACATCGGATGGCGTGCCAACTTTTGGTATCAATATGGTATCGAGATTTGCACCGGCCTGTTCGACGATGTCTACCACATCGCGATACATATAATGAGTATCAAGACCATTGATGCGCACGGACATGGTCTTGCCCTGCCAGTCCACATCGTTCAGGGCTTCGATGATGTTGTTGCGGGCTTGCTCTTTATCGTCGGGGATGACTGCGTCTTCACAATCCAGAAAGATATAATCAACATCCGAGTTGGCTGCCTTTTCAAACATATTCGGGCTGGAGCCCGGGACTGCGAGTTCGCTTCTTTGTAAACGCGTACGTGCTGGTTCGAATTGAGTAAAGCTCATTAGTGCGTTCCTCGTATTACCTGCATGGATGGAGGGGTCAAAAATTGCTCCTGCATTTTCGACACTTCCACCATCCATGGTGGTCGTATGCTGGCAATGCGACCCACAGGAAGTGGGAAGTGTCGTGAAAGGACATGGAGTCCGTAACGACCATGATGCAATTGCCAGGCTCAAATCATGTGATGTGTATTTTATTTCGTTTTATGTGACGAGATACGTTTCACGAGCGACGCTCCACTGGTGTGGCCGTCGTACGCAGATATTCCTGCGCCGCTGCAACACCACTTCCCAGTTCAATCGGAATACCGATATCCTTCATCGCCATTTCCGCACCGGTGATCGGGATCATGACCATCATTTCATTCAGATCGCCCAGGTGGCCAATACGAAACGCGGTGCCGGCTATCTTGCCGAGACTGATGGAAAGCGCCAGGTTGTAATACTTATAGGCATGGCCTGCGACTTCATTGCCATCGAAGCCTTCGGGCACTCTGATGGCACTGACGGTGTCGGAATATAATTCCTCATGCTTGGCTACCAGTGACAGCCCCCAGGCTTCGACGGCCTTACGTACTGCTGTTGCCATACGGTTATGACGTTTAAAGACATTTTCCAAACCTTCTTCCAGCAACATGTCTACTGACTCCCTGAGTCCGCGCATGTAGATGGTGTTCGGGGTGTAGGGGAAGAAGCCGTTATCGTTGGCGCCAATCATGTCATCAAAGGAGAAAAATGTTCGCGGCAGGGTTGCTGACTCACGTGCAGCCAGGGCTTTTTGACTGACGCAGACGATGCCGAGTCCGGTCGGCAACATAAAACCTTTTTGTGAGCCACTGACACACAAGTCCACAGCCCATTCATCCATACGGAAATCGATACTGGCGACCGAACTGACACCATCGACAAACAATAATGCCGGATGGCCTGCATCATCCAGTGCCTTGCGTACGGCTGCTATATCACTGCTTACACCTGTAGCAGTTTCATTCTGACAGGCAAATACCGCCTTGATTTCTTTATTCGTATCTGCCTTGAGGATCTCGGCATATTTTTCAAACGGCACACCCTCGCCCCATTCAACCTCCAGCGCCTGCACGTCGAGGCCGTGGCGCTGGCACATATCCACCCACAGCCAACTGAAGTGGCCGAAGTGTGACATCAGCACCTTGTCGCCGGCAGACAGGGTGTTGCTGATGGCTGCCTCCCAACCACCGGTACCGGAGGCCGGAAAGATAAATACACGACCGGTCTCGGTTTTGAATATCTTCTTCAGATCTTCAAACAGTGGCAGGGTAAAATCCGGGAAATCGACTGCGCGCATATCTTCCTGCTCGATAGCCATTGCGTTACGGACACGTTGTGGCACATTTGAAGGGCCGGGGATATAAAGAAAATTACGTCCAGACATAACTTTCCTCCTTATTTAGATAATTAATGTTAAAAGAAAAGGGGAAATATGTATTGTTGTAAATGTCCGGCACTACGCTCGTGACATTTACCTGAAAATTATCGGGGCTTATCCTGCCTGGGAGCCTGTCCGGGAATAGAAAGCCTACTGCGGAAAAGCTAATTTTGGCCATATATTCCCATAAATATTCGTTAAATAGCGGTGCTATTGGCTCACATTATAAAAAAATCTGACTCAAAACAGCTTTGCCTCGCTGCGGCTTCTATTCTTGGACAGACTCCTAAGCCTCTATTGCCGTATTTTTATAACTGCTGACTGATGCGCGGTCTGCTCCTTTTGACCGCAGCTATCCCGTATTTCTTACAAGAGTCACGTACCTGTTAGACCATTACACCAGCATGGCTATTTCGTTGTGTGGAATACCAGACGTATTTTTGAAGGAAAAACCATTTTGCATCCAAGTCCCCGCTTGACCATCAAATAGAGCTGGTAAGAAATGCGGACCAGTGCTTGAATACTATCCATTATTTCACATAAAGCAAACTGAAAAACATCGCCGTGATGCCGGCAAGGCTTGTTAAAAAAAAGATAATTAGATAATAATTACATTCAATTCAATGTGTTTACCTGTGCAAGCTGCAGATCTCCCTTAAGATCATCAAGATCCTCGTGGCCCACGGATAGTCGGACAAGTCCAGCGGATATGCCGGCTTGACTGCGTTGCTGGTCCGTCAACCGGTGATGCGTTGTCGTTGCCGGGTGGGTGATCGTGCTCTTGGCATCCCCCAGGTTTGCCGTGATCGAGAAGAGTTTGGTGGCATCGATCAGTCTCCATGCGGCAGCCTGGCCACCTTTGACCTCAAAACTGACGATCCCGCCAAAACCTGTTTGCTGAGAGCTTGCCAACGCATGCTGCGGGTGATCTTCAAGTCCAGGGTAATAAACATGTTCGACAGCGCCTTGCTGCGTCAACCATTCTGCCATCTGTTGGGCGCTGTCACAGTGTGCGCGCATACGCAGACTCAGGGTTTCCAATCCCTTCAAAAATACCCAGGCATTAAACGGACTCATGGTTGGCCCTGCTGTTCGCAGGAAAGCGAAGATATCTTCGCCAAGCAATGCCTCACTGCCGACAATGGCCCCGCCGACACAACGACCCTGACCATCCAGATATTTGGTCGCCGAATGAATAACAATATCTGCCCCATGTTCCAGTGGCCGCTGCAGGGCCGGGGTACAAAAACAATTATCAACCAACAGCAAACAATCATGTTTATGCGCTATGTCAGCGAGCCGTGCGATATCGGCAACTTCAGTCAGCGGATTCGAAGGTGTCTCCAGAAAAAGCAACCGGGTCGCCGGACTTATCGCGGCCTCCCAGGCACTGTAATCCGTGAGGGGCACAAAACTGGTCTCGAGACCAAATTTTGAAAACACATTATTAAACAGACTCACGGTCGTGCCAAAAATACTTTGCGAAGAGACAATGCGATCACCTGCTTTCAACAAACCCAGGCAGGTCGACATGATCGCGCTCATCCCCGACGACGTCGCAATACACCGCTCACCGCCTTCCATAGCAGCCAGCCTTTCTTCAAAGGTACGTACAGTAGGATTGGTAAAACGTGAATAAATATTGCCGGGTTTGTCGCCGGAAAAACGTGCGGCGGCTTCTGCCGCGCTCTGGAAGATAAAGCTTGAAGTAGCGAAAATAAGCTCGCTGTTCTCGCCTTCAGGGCTGTGCACCTGTCCTGCCCGTACAGCACGGGTATTC